>JAYTBF010000110.1:0-1956 GCA_043737175.1 Burkholderiales bacterium | reverse complement strand
ACGGTGGCGATCGAAACGCCGGCCTTTGCCGCGACATCACGAATGGTCGGTTTCTTTTTCACTAGTAAACGTTTTCCAACAATATGATGATTTACAGTGCTGCGCCATTAACGCAACGACCATTGCACCTTCTGGGTCCGGGGCATTGATGCCACTTTATCAATCAGCGCATCAATATTCTACTATTACTTTACACGCTCAGGAATCGCAATGCCTTGATTTCTCGCTTTGTGCGTCGCGGGATAGCACCTTTTCAGGTGCGCAGCAAAAATCTACTTGACAACTATTGTCGTGCTCTTTCAAAATACGGAAAACGTTTTCCTTATTTATGGCCGTAACGATGGCCATCTCCCTTTGCCCGGATTAGTAACGGTGAACCATGAGTGAACAACAAAAACACGCCCGATTATTGCTTACAGGTGCCGCTGGCGGACTGGGAAAGGTATTGCGTCCGCGTCTTGCACCGTTTGCAGGCACATTGCGGTTATCTGACAGAGTGGATTTGGGTGCCGCGAGCCCGGGGGAGGAGGTCGTGATTTGTGACCTCGCCGATAAAATGGCGGTGCATCGTCTGCTCGATAGTGTGGACGCCGTCGTTCACTTCGGTGGTATTTCACTTGAAGATCGCTTCGAGCCAATCCTGCAGTCAAATATCGTTGGGGTGTTCAATCTGTATGAGGCGGCACGAAAGCATGGTGTCAAGCGCGTTGTTTTTGCCAGCTCTAATCACGTGATCGGCTTTTACAGACAATCGGACAAAATTGATACTGATGCACCCGTGCGACCTGACAGCCTATACGGCGTGAGCAAATGCTTCGGCGAAAATTTGTCCCGCTTTTATTTCGACCGCTACGGAATAGAGACGGTGTGTCTACGAATCGGCTCATCGTTTCCGGTCGTGAGGGACCGGCGCATGCTGGCCACCTTCCTGAGCTATGACGATCTGGTTGAACTGGTGCGCTGCGCGCTATTCGCGCCGAACGTAGGGCATACCGTGATCTTCGGCACATCCGACAATTCATTGACATGGTGGGACAACGCCAAGGCCGCACACATAGGATTCAAGCCGAAAGATGCTTCTGATGTGCAACGCGAGAGTGTCGAGGCTGCAAACCCACCGCTGGCTTCCGATAATCCTGCCCGCGTTTTTCAGGGTGGCGCATTCGTTTGCGCCGGTCCGTTCGACGACTGAGCCATGATAAAGATTGAACAGTTAACCGCTCCCATCTATGCGGTAGGTGAGTCACCGATTTGGCGCGCCGCCGAGGCGGCACTGTATTGGGTCGACATCCCGGCCAAGCGCATTTGCCGCTTGACGGTTGAAACAGGTGTCGTCGACACATGGAACACCGCCGCGATGGTGGGGTGCATCGCGTTTGGACGGGACGGGGCACTGATCGCTGGCATGGAGGATGGCATCTACTCCCTGACACTTGCATCCGGCGGTATCGTCGCCGCGACGCAATTAGGCGCGCCAATATGGCCCATGCAAAACATGCGTTTTAACGACGGACGGTGCGACCGCCAGGGGCGATTCTGGGCCGGCACCATGCATATGGATATGGCCGCGGCACATGCGGTGGGCGCCTTGTATCGGTTTACGGCAGCAGGAGGTCTGGCAGGGCCGATGGAGAGCGGGTTACTGACGCAAAATGGTCTGGCCTGGTCACCAACGGGCGAACTGATGTATTTGTCCGACTCGCATCCAAAGGCCCAGCTTATCTGGGTGTTTGATTACGACATCGCGACCGGCACGCCGCGCAATCGCCGGCTATTTGTCGATATGAACCAGTATCCGGGACGGCCAGACGGCGCGGCTGTCGATGTCGATGGCTGCTACTGGACCTGTGCCAACGACGCAGGCCAGCTATTGCGATTCACACCCGCAGGCAAGCTGGACCGGAGCATTCCATTGCCGGTAAAAAAGCCTAGCATGTGTGCGTTTGGCGGTGAGAA
>JAYTBF010000109.1:0-4975 GCA_043737175.1 Burkholderiales bacterium | reverse complement strand
GTGCTGGATCATTTCGCTGCAGGCGACGCCATAGTGCGGTGCACCTAAGCTCGAACGATAGGCCACATGAGAACCATCGTCACGTCGCGCTGCACTCTGGTGCCCCAGGTCGCGGCTCACGCACGCGAGATGTTTCTGCTCCTCAGCGACCCCGCGATCTACCAGTTCGAAAACGCACCACCGGTCACGGAGGAATGGCTGACGCAACGCTACCAACGCCTCGAAAGCCGCGGCCCCGCTGTGGGCGAAGAGCGTTGGCTCAACTGGGTCATTCGCCTTCCCAGCGGGGAGCTCGCTGGCTATGTTCAAGCCACGGCGCAGCCGAACGGTGTTTCGTATGTTGCGTATGAACTTGGCAGGCGTTATTGGCGCCAGGGTATTGGCAGCAGTGCGGTGCAGGCCATGCTCGAAGCGTTACGAACGCATTACCAAATACACACATATGTCGCGGTTCTGAAGGCGAAGAATTTTCGCTCCGAGGCACTGCTTCGCAAGCTTGGTTTTGTTGGTGCCACAGCAGAGCAAGAGACTCAGTATCGCGACGAGCCAGACGAAATGGTCATGGTCAAGACGGCCAGCGATCCGCCGAACAGCGGCTAACCCCTCAAACGTTTTATGTCGGTTACCGTGAAATCTGACCAGCTACTTCGGGACAATGCATCACGCGCATTAAAAAGGCATCTTAAATTTTGTTGGTAAACTCACCAGTTGGCGGGCATTTACAGCCAAAAATGTTTGAAAACGAGCGACCATCATCGAGTTTGTGTTTTGCAAACAATTGTCTTGATGATCGGCAACGGATTGTGTCATAAAATCCGAACATGGCTGAGCCCCTTAAAAACCAATACGGCACCGAGATTCCAAAACGTATCGCGAGCATGATTGCGGTGGTGCATCCTGCATTTCCAGTGGCTGCGTTCATCAAAGACGCGTTACGTGGTTACGAAGCGCGGGAGCTGATGGATCGTGGCCGCCACATTGCCACTGTGCTTGCCACGCATTTGCCCGCACACTTTCCAACTGCCGCAAGAATCCTGGTGCAGTCGCTGGATTCGAAGGTCGAGCCAGTGCAAGGGGGTGGTATGGCGTCCTTTATATTTTTGCCACACGCCATATTTGTTTCGCAATACGGCCTCGACCATTTCGAAGAATCGATGGTGGCGCAATATGCAATCACCCAGCGGTTCACGGCCGAATTCAGCATCCGGCCGTTTCTTGAGCGTCACCCGCAGGCCACGCTTGTCCAATTAAATATTTGGGCAAGTGACCCAAGCGAACATGTGCGCCGGTTGGTGTCCGAGGGAACGCGCCCGCGTTTGCCGTGGGCATCACGATTGCGTGGTTTTCAGAAAGACCCACAGCCGATTCTGAAATTGCTTGAGTTACTCAAAGACGATCCATCGTTATACGTGCGTCGCTCGGTGGCGAATAACCTGAACGATATTGGCAAGGATCACCCGCAATTGCTGGTGGATGTTGCCGCACGCTGGATGAAAAACGCCACAGCGGAACGCGAGTGGATTGTGCGACACGCCTTACGCAGTGCGATTAAGCGTGGTGATCGTGGTGCGTTAGCGGTGTTGGGCTTTGCTGCCAAAACGACGCTGACCATTGGCTATGAAAATTTGTCCCCCTTGTCGTCGATCACACCCAAACGCGCCAAAATTGGCGGCAGTGTGGTGATTACGTTTGATCTCACCAACCATGCCAAACGCCAAGCCGATGCCATCGTCGATTTTGCAGTTCACTTTGTAAAGGCCAACGGCCGAGCCAACGCGAAGGTATTTAAACTCAAAACCATCAGACTTGGCGCAGGGCAAACGCAGCGCCTGAGTAAAAAAATCTCGCTTGCCGAAATGACCACACGTCAGTTGTATCCCGGCAAACATCAGATTGACATCATCATCAACGGCGTGGTCACCCCACTCGGGGCGTTTGTGTTGAACTAGTTTTGGGACGTTTTGTGATCGCGGCTGCCACCCCGCGCGGGGCGATATGTGTTGCGCGTGGTGCACGAATCCGGGGCCAGTGATCGCCGCGATATAAGCGTCGATATCGTGCCCTGAGTCAGCCGAATATCGGTAGGGAAAAACGCTATGATCGGGAGGTCGAAACCAGCTAGAATATTTCGATGAAAACCGACGACATTGCCAAGCTCATTGCGTCCTTGCACACGTCCAGTTGGAGAAGTGCCTATCGCGGCATTTTGTCGGATCATTATCTTGATTACGTGGTGGATGCGGATCGATTCGCGCATTGGGTAAAACACGTCAAGGCATTGGCGGCGGGTGAGGGCGAAATTTATCTGGCGAGATTGGAAGATGAGCCGGTGGGTTTTTTATGTATTGAATCAACCGGCATGCCGGGAGCGAACCTTCACGGTGCGTACATCAACAACCTGCATGTGTTGCCGCAACTCACCGGCCATGGCATCGGCACGGCGTTACTGGAACACGGTGAAAAGTGGGCAAAGGCACATGGCCACGATCAAATGTATTTATTTGTATTTGAAGATAATGTCGCCGCACGGCAGTTTTATCAGGCCAGCGGCTGGCATGTGGTCGAGCGCCTGATGAGTGAAATACCGGATGGCTCCCTCGCCGCGGAACTCCGGTTGGTCAAGACAATCTGAGCAAGATGAAAAAAAATATTGTATTTGTCTCCATTGCGCTGCTGGTCGGCGGCATTGTTTTAACCAGTGGTGTGCTGTTGGCGCAACGTGATCATGCGTCGCGCGCCGAGAAACCGATTGAGGCGCGACAAATCACTGCACGCGGCGCGTTGCTAGAGCATGAAAAATCACTGGTCACATTATTTGAAAATGCCGCCCCATCGGTGGCCTACCTGACCACCGAGACACGAGTCCGACGTGGATTTTTTGGGGAACACATTGGCGTCGAGCAGGGCGCCGGATCGGGTTTTGTCTGGGACAATCGCGGCCATGTCGTCACCAATCATCATGTGGTTGCCAACATCGTGCCGGGTCGCGACAAGGTGTTGGTGCAACTCGACAACACCAAGGAGCCGATTCTTGCCGAGGTGGTGGGCACCTCCGCTGTTTACGATTTGGCGGTAGTGCGGCTGATGCAGGTACCGGCGGGCATTAAGCCTTTGCCAATCGGCACGTCCAAAGACCTGCGCGTGGGTCAATCGGTGATTGCGATTGGCAATCCATTCGGTCTGTCGCGCACACTAACGTCCGGCATAATTTCCGCGCTGGATCGATATCTGCCAACAGATGACTATGCCGAAATTGCCGGTGGCATTCAGACCGATGCGGCGATTAATCCGGGCAATTCGGGCGGGCCGTTGCTCGATAGCGCCGGGCGGTTGATCGGTGTGAATCAGCAAATTCGTTCGGCGTCGCGCTCGTCGGCCGGCGTTGGATTTGCCATTCCGGTTGATACCGTGAATCGGGTGGTGCCGCAGTTGATCGCGCGCGGGTTTGCTTCGTTTCCCGGCATTGGTATTCAGGCGATTGACCCGATGCTGGTCGCGAGCAACGGCATCAAGGGGGTGGTGATTGGTGCCTTGGTGGCGGGTTCACCCGCAGCCGAGGCCAAACTCAAACCATTTTCGCGGCGCAGCAGTGAGCTGGGGGATGTGATTGTAGGGGTGAATGGTCGGCCGGTTGAAACCCTTTCGAATTTTGTGGCCGAGCTGGACCGGGTAGGCATTGGCAATGTTGCCGAATTGTCGATTAATCGTGATGGCAAAAATCGCAAGGAACGTTTGCGGGTTATTGATACAAATCGTCGCCAATAAATTTGGCCAAGGTTAATGTTTGGAAAATTTCAAATGAGAGCGATATGAAAAAAATCAACGTTGGTGTGGTGATGATGGTTTGTGCGATGACAATGACTGCCGTATCGGCGCAGGTCTTGTCGAAGCCGGAAGTTGTCAACGAAAAAGCCGTGACAAAAATGGCCGGCGAAATTTCCGCCAAACGCATCGAAGCCACCATTCGCAAATTGGCGGGCTTTGGCACACGTAATACCCTTTCTGAAACGGTCAGCGAAACCCGCGGCATTGGTGCAGCCCGCCGCTGGATCAAGTCCGAGTTGGATGCGTGTAACAAAGCCAATGGTGGTCGGCTCGAAGTTGTTTTTGATACCCACATCGCGCCGGTGTCGCCACGCATCGCCAAACCCACCGAGTTGATGAATGTGGTGGCGACGTTGCCGGGCACTCAGGCCGAATCGAAAGATCGTATTTATATTGTGTCCGGCCATTACGACTCAATGCCAACGCTGCCAACGGACGGCACCACCGACGCACCGGGTGCCAATGACGACGCCTCCGGCACGGCGGCCTCAATGGAGCTGGCGTGTGTGATGTCGAAATATCAGTTTGACGCCACCTTGATTTTTATGGCCGTCGCCGGTGAGGAGCAGGGGCTGGTCGGCGCACGGTTGTTCGCCAACCAGGCCAAGGCGCGTAATCTCAATATTGCCGGCATGATCACCAATGACATCATTGGCAATACCAAGGGCGCGGATGGCACGGTCATCAAAGATCGCGTGCGTTTGTTTGCTGAAGGCGTGCCGCCGGTAAAAGAATTGCCGGATGATGTCTTGACCGCCTTGCGTACTGGTGGGGAAAATGATTTGCCGACCCGGCAACTGGCGCGCCATATCAAATCATCTGCCGACCGTTTTCTGAAGGACATCAAGGTCGATGTGATTTACCGGCGCGATCGTTATCTACGCGGCGGCGATCATTTTCCGTTTCTCGATTTGGGTTACGCCGCAGTGCGGATGACCGAACCGATCGAAAATTGGCAGCATCAACATCAAAATCCGCGTGTTGAGAATGGCAAACAATATGGCGACCTGCCGGATTATGTGGATTATGATTTTGTCGCCAAGGTCACACGCGTGAATGCGGTGGCGCTGGCGTCACTGGCGCAGGCCCCGGCGAGCCCGCGCGAAGTGCAAATGGAGACCTTCCAGCTCGAAAACAATACGACCTTGCG
>JAYTBF010000108.1:0-25814 GCA_043737175.1 Burkholderiales bacterium | reverse complement strand
TGGCGCTTTTTACCTGGATCAACGCCAGCTTTGACAGCCTGCATCGCATCGAATTTAACAATAACCGTGCGGCCGCTGAGATCAACGCGTTGGAATTTTTGCGCACTATTAATCCCATGGAGCGCCCCGAAGGCGAAACCGTGCTGGGCGCGGTTACCGTCCGGTGGCGGGCACGGTTGGTAGGCGATATTCAGCCGAATTTGACTGACGGGCAAACGGCCGGCCCGTTTATGGTGGGACTTTATGAGACCGAGGTTGAGCTGGCGGCGCCACCACAATTGCCTCGGTACACATTAAAGGTCCGGCAAATGGGCTACCAGCGGTTGGCAACTGATATGGATGCGTTTGGTGAAAAGGTGGGAAAACCTAAGCCCTAAATGCCATAAGAGCCTCGAACGCGTTAGAATGTCGATCTTCGTAAAAAGCCCGCATAGCTCAGGGGTAGAGCAACCGCCTTGTAAGCGGTAGGTCGTCAGTTCGAATCCGACTGTGGGCACCAAAATATCCAACCGTTTTTCGCCAGGTTCCTAGTTGAATCCATTGCGAACGCCTTGCCAGTCAAGTTGTCACACGTGGCCCCGTTAATGCCAACGTACCTTTATTTAAAAATGGTGTCTGTGATGAATCGCGCAATTTTCGTAAAACTGGTTGCATCCATTTTTGTCGTCCTAGGCTGGGTGTCTCCCGCTTTGGGGTCGACAGTAGGTGGCCACCAAGCTGTCGTCAAGACTCCGCGGGTTGAAGCCCAGTTGATCGCCCGTCATGCTGCATTCGAGCCGGGAAAACCAATCGAGGCCGCACTTCGACTCAAAATAATCGATCATTGGCATACCTATTGGCGCAATCCGGGCGATTCCGGCTTGCCAACCAAATTGAAATGGACGTTGCCGGACGGCTTCAGCGCTGGTGAGATTCAGTGGCCGTTTCCCAAAAAATTGCCACTTGGTCCGTTGATGAATTTCGGCTATGAGGGCGAGGTTTTACATTTGGTCACGATTCAAACACCGGCCAATTTTAAGGTGGGTGAATCGGTAACGTTTACGGCTAAGGCGGATTGGCTGGTCTGTGCGGATGTGTGTATTCCCGAAGAGGGTCTATTGTCGATGACCTTGCCGGCGGTGGCATCCGTTCCGTTGGCCGATGTGCGTTGGTCAAAGGCGTTTGTTGACGCCAATCTCGCCTTGCCAAACATTGCATTGCGAGGCGTGACTGCAAAAATTGACGGCCTGAAATTACGAATTGGCGCAAAAACGGAAGTGCCCGCCAATGCGCAAATTGCGTTTTATCCATTTCGTGACGACGTCATTGCCAACGCGGTAAAACCCGTGATGACGAAAACGCCTGGTGGCTTTAGTCTCGACGTCACACTTGCCGAACCGCGCAACGAAGAGCTTAAATTACTCGATGGTGTATTGGTGATCGAAGGCGTTGGAGGGGCATGGGCGCTGCCGATTGTCGGCCGTGCTGTGACTTTTTCCGCTCCAGTGGTTTATGGTGCGGCGGTCGCATTAAATCAGAATAAAAATTCAAACACAAGCACTGGTGAGCCGATTGGGGCAAAAATGCCCGGGAGTGGCTTTGCAGGGGTGACTTTCATTTCCGCGCTTTCATTGGCGTTTTTGGGTGGTCTGTTGCTCAATTTGATGCCATGTGTTTTTCCGGTGCTCGGCATCAAGGTGTTGGGTTTTGTGGAAACTGCCCACGGCGACAATCGAATTTTGCGCAGGCAAGGCGTGGCATTTTTGGTCGGAGTGGTGTTGTCGTTCATGCTGCTGGCGGCGTTGATGTTGATATTGCGCGCCGCCGGTCAATCCATTGGTTGGGGATTTCAGCTGCAGGAGCCGATATTTGTTGCGGCACTGGCGGTATTGTTTTTTGTCATGGCATTGAATTTATCGGGTGTATTTGAGATGGGTTTGGCATTACAAGCGGTGGCGGGCGACGCCGAATTGCGCGCGCAAAAGAGTCCGGTTGCGGGGGCTTTTTCATCTGGCGTATTGGCGACCGTGGTGGCCACCCCGTGTATGGCACCCGGCTTGGGTGCGTCGGTGGGTTTTACCCTTGGCCAAAGTGCCCCGATTGCGTTGGCGGTTTTTTTCGCAATCGCAATTGGACTCGCGTTGCCGGTGGTGTTGCTGGCATTTTTCCCGGTGTTATTGCGCTTTTTACCCAAGCCCGGCGCATGGATGCAAACGTTTAAACAATTCATGGCCTTCCCGCTTTATGCCACGGTGGTCTGGCTGATTTGGGTGCTCGGCGCCCAGACCAGTAACGATGGTGTGGCGATGTTATTGGCCGGCCTGACTTTGATTGCCATGTCCGCCTGGACATTTGGGCACTGGCAAGGATCCAGACTGCGGCTCGCATCCGTATTAGGTGCGCTCATTGCCGCAGTGGGAATCGGCGCGATCTGGTTCGGTGCCAATGCCGAAGCCGTCGTCGCCAGCCAAACGACCGTGCGCGACGACGACTGGGTGCCATTTTCAAAAGAGAAAATTGCCGAATTGCGTAGCCAGGGCAAATCTGTGTTTGTCGACTTCACCGCCACTTGGTGCATTACTTGCCAGCTCAATAAACGGGTGGCGTTAAATCAACCGGATGTGGTAAAAAAAATGGCGGAGGCGAACGTGGTTCGCATGAAGGCAGATTGGACCAAGCGTGATGCGGCCATTACTGCTGCGTTGGCGGAATTCGGTCGTAACGGTGTGCCGTTATACGTTTTATATCCGGCGCAGGGCGAGCCACGCATTTTGCCGGAACTGTTGACTCCGGAGTTGGTGCTGGCGGCCATTGCAAACAGCGTCCGCCAGTAAGCTTTCGATATCACGGCGGCGTCGATTTTTCTACCGGATTCGGCGATGTTGGCGTCGCGCCAAATGGCGGTGACGCGTTCAATTTTGACTCTTGTGCCCATGCACCCAACTGTTTTCGAACAGCGTCGGTCACGGCGCGGGCTTCACCGTCGTCGCTGATGATGTAGGGTGTAATCATAATCACCAACTCGGTTCGGTTGAGCGACTCCTCATCTTTTTTGAACGCGCGTCCGAGGATGGGGATGTCCTTCAGGAAGGGTACGCCAGTGCTGGTAACAGATTTGCGATTTGATATGAGTCCGCCCAACACATAGGTCGAGCCGTGTTTTAGCGTTAATTTGGTATCAAGCACACGCTTGGAAATGGGCGGTGAGCCTGGCCCGGATTTTGCCACCTCACCAGGCTGGCTTGACTCTTGGACAATGTCCATATCAACTTGGTTTGACGAATGAATAACAGGCTTAATTTTCATTATCGTGCCGGTTTCAGCATACTGAACCGTGCTGATTAATCCGTTGCTTCCGGTTGCTGAACTTGTTTGCTGCTGAGTCAAAATCGGGATCGAATCACCAACTTGAATTCGGGCCTCTTCACCGTTTCTGGCGAGCAATTTCGGGTTGGACAAAAACGTTACGCGACCGTTGATGGCTTCCGCTTGCAATACGGCGCGAGGGTTTCCCGAGCCATCCAATTGGCTGACCACCAATCCCGTAACTGCCGACAAGGCATTTCCGGCAATGGTGCCGCCGGTATTGCCGCCGAGGGCCGTGACATTAAAGCCGCTGCTGTTGAGGCGGGAAAAAATCCAATCAACGCCCGTTGTCACTGCGTCGGTCAATTTTACTTCTGCGATGGTGACTTCGATAAGGACCTGTCTTGCAGTCCGATCAAGATCGTTAAGCAACCGGATGATGTCGGTATATTCTTCGCCCGAGGCGCGAAATAGGATCGTATTCGTGGCCTTATCAACCACGACGGCAGTTGTTGCTTGCGGGGCGGCCGGCAATGCAGTCGTGCCGGTTCGTATCGGTGTGCTCGCAAGCAATTTTTGAACCGTCTCTGCCAGGCGGGAGGCGTCCGTATTACGCACCTGATAGCTGAAAAAATTTCTACCGACACTTTTTTCTGCGGGCTTGTCCAAGACCTTGGCCCACTCAACAATATGGTTGATGATCTCTTTGGATTGCGCCATAACGATAATACTATTGATGCCGGCGACTGGCAGGAGGGTGATTGGAAATTGGGCGCTACCAGACTGCCCGGTCGTTCCAACAGCGTACCCTTCGTTCAGCAATATTTCTGTCAGACGTTTCGATAACTCTTCGGCGGACCAAATGGTGGGAGAAATTCGAACCGAATTTCGTCCTTTAAATAGCGGCTGGTCGAGCACTTGAATGGCTTCCAGTGCCGACTGCACATCGTCGCCATTACCTGACAGCAGCAGCGCATTACGGCCGGCGTCATCGCTATATCGAATTTTCTCGCCGAACAATGTTCTCAAGTACGCCCCCACCTCATTGCTTCGAACGGCTTGTAATTCAACGAGTTGAAACACCGGACGTAACGGCAGGGGGGTGTCTGGCAATGCCCGGCCGCGCCTGATTTCCGGCAAATATCCCACAGTTGAGGTGTCGGGCACGATGCGGGTTAGTCCACCCAAATCCTGCACGGCGACGCCGTAACTTTTGAGAAGCATTCGCGCGGCGGACTCCGCTTCACCAGCGGTTAATTGTTTTCCGCTACGCAACGTTATCAGGTCTTTGCGAGCAGCAACGGCGGCGTCGATGCTGATATTTCGTTTGAGTGCGGTGGCGTATACAACCTGAATAAATGCCGGCAGTGGAATCTGATCAAAATTTAATGTGATATCAGCGGCACCACCGGCCGCCCCTGTGGCAGTTGGCAGCGTGGCTGGATCGGCCGTTTTAATCGGGGGGGTCGGATTTTTTGCGATATTGGTAAGGCGATCCTGTTCGGTTGCGGCCTCAGCCAGCCCGCCAGCCGAAATTGCGGATTTTTGCGGCAATTCAAGTTTGTCAGGAATAACTTGTGCGGTTTCACACCCGGCCATTATTAAAATGAAAGCTGTAGCGCCTATCGCTGGCGTAATGGATCGACCTGATGCGGCCGAGGTGGTGGTCATTTTTGTATTCATAGTTGAGTTATCCAAAACTTACCAAGCAATTGCAATTGTTTGTCCAGTCAAGGGCAAAAAGCGCCGCTTGCCGGAAAGTGTGACACACACACCGTTTTCTCGTATTTCGGTGATAGGTGTGCCATCTGGAAATTTTTCGCCGACCCGTAAGGGCATCATTCGATCATCGCCAAATTGCACCATGGCAACACGATCACGGGTCTGCCCGGTAATTCCGGCCAGCCGCCATTGTGACGCACGGTCATCCTGCGCGCTGACCGCGTCGGCTTGCCCGCCCCACAAGTTTGACTGCTGCAGGCCCGCTGCCAACGCGCTCGCGCCTGTTGCCACGGCGAGTCTGGATACCAACCAGCCTTCATCATTATTTGCTGGTCGAGACTCCCTGCCAACTGGGGTTGGCGCAAACGATATGATGATTGCGCCTATAACCAGAGTAACCCACAGCCAGCGCTTGAGGGGCGGCATCATTTTGATATCCTTGGACCTGTTGCTGTCTCAGGCGGGCGGTCAGCCGGCAAATCGATGGCGGATGTTCCTCCTTTTAGGAAATATCCGACCAACTCCAAATCTGCAATTGAAATCTGGCCAGTGGTCGACGCTCGAATCGTTAACGACTCGATTCCGATCGATGGCCGTTTCTCCGCCCTCATCTTGTTTAACTCTGCCAACCAGGGATAAAAATTTGCCGGTCGAAATTCAATTTGCGCGCGCGCGCGAAGTGGAACAATGTCACTCATTTCGCCGGGCACCGCTGCGTCTGTTACTGTGGCAACTCGGAACGAGCGCACGGTAACACCCGCACTGGAAAAACTCTGTGCTATCCGCTCTTGAAATGCCGCCT
Organism: Burkholderiales bacterium; assembly: GCA_043737175.1. Classification (GTDB taxonomy): domain Bacteria; phylum Pseudomonadota; class Gammaproteobacteria; order Burkholderiales; family Usitatibacteraceae; genus UKL13-2. Next base: position 20,005 of record JAYTBF010000108.1, on the reverse strand, counting down.
GTGATAAGCCAAGACTGCCGTCACGCCATAAAATTGACTCGAAGTCACCGACCGCAGCCGTTACGTCTTGAGCGCGCCTAGGCCAGTCCGCTGATTCTGCAGCCGAACGAGCCCGAACAACTCTCGACTCGGTATTCTGCCAAGCGTTTCTTTCGGCTGTTATCGCATCATTTAGAATCAACAGTCCATAGACCCAGAAGATCAAGACAATTGCAAATACACCATAGCGTAATCTCGGACTTTCCTGCCACTCTGCGCCGATTTTTGCCGCGGTCGCGCGCATCATTTGCCGGTCCCGGAGATTGATGTCGGAGCAGTTCCCGGCGGGCCTTTTTTTTGATCGCTTTGGGAAGGCGGTGTAGTCGTCGTCGAAATCCGAAAGCTGATGGTCGTGCGGGCGCCATCAGTATTCACTTCGACATCGCTGAGTGCCGTAATTTTCTCAAATGCCTTGACTAATTGCGTTGCGGACGGGGCGCCTCCGGATGGCGCTAGCATCACAAATTTCAATTGTTTGCCTCGCAATTCCCATTCGGTCATTTGCAGTACACCGGCTTTTACCGTTTGCGCGATTACGTCATTTACGAGCGCAAACAACGTCAAGTTGTCCGGCTGATTGACCAGCGCCGCCAATTTGTTTGCGCGATCAAATCCCGTCAGCGCCTGCGCGCGCGCCCCGAGGGTGGCGTTTAAATCACGTTCTGTTATTAAGAGTCTCGATTGGGCGTCATTGGTAAGTGAACGCAGCTGCCGCCATTCATTGGCAAGCCAAATTGTCGGAATTATTAAAATCCACGCCGCGACCATAACCAATCGCGTCTCTCCCGTTGAGGTGGTGCTTTGCGTTGAGCCGCCAGCATGGCCAATTGGCGTATTCCGCCACGTACCAGACAACGGTGTGGGCGCATCTGCGTGCGTGTCGCGATCTACACCAACACCACGTAGAAAATTTACCCAAACAGTTTGCGAAGGTGGCGTTGGCCACCATTGCTCTGCCGTCACCTGCTCATCGGTCATTACCACGGCAACCACACCGTCCAGCGAATCGCGCAAAACAATTTTTTGGTTCGATGGCATTGTTGAGGCTGCTCCGCGAGGTGGGGGGGCGGCACGCAGCGCGCTTTCAGGAATAACAGTAATTGAGTCGGCATCAATACCACATCGCGATTGCGCATTTGATATTGCCGCGATATCCCAGGCGCACAACACTGCACTATCCAGTTGTGAAATAACATAGTGGGCAGTTTCAACGTATGGTGTCCAGGCAGCTTGCGCTAAGGCGAGTGCTGCCGCACGTTTCGACGCAGGTACGTCTTTCAGGTCAATGACACGTATGGCATATAGTGCGCGGGACAACACCCAGTAACGTGGCAGCGAGTGCCGCGCAACACTCACTGGTGGCGTTACTTCAGAGGCGCGATGGATAAAGTGCTCTGTAGGACTAAACGGACTATCGTGGCTGAAAATTCCAAATTTCATCGCGGACAGGCGCAACGATCTCCACCAGCCATCTTGGTGCTTGGGTTTCATTGGCGCGGCTGGATTGGCGTTCATTCCGGTCGGCAAAGTCAATCTTTCTGATGTCAGTTGAAGCGGTTATGACAGCGGGTGGCAACGAATCATTTAAATCATTGCCGACCGCTTGCATCGCCAATAAAAACTCATTTGGAGATCCATTGGCAATTGCATCGGGAGACCGACGTCGACATTCCTTTAAAGTTGCAGGCCTGTTTTTGTCACCAGGGCTAATCGTCAGCCGACATTCTAGCAGGAACGGTAGCCCCGCTTTGGCTATGGTGATGCGCCAATCGTTAGCGCCGACTAACCCAACGATTTCATCATCCAGTCGGCCATTGGCAAAGGGTAATAGCTCAGCCAAACTCGCGAACGGCTTGATCCTACGCTGGTCAATTAGTGCACCAACACGAGTCGGGTCAATTCCCGGGACGGCGGCAAGTATGACTGCGGGTGCAGAATTGATGTTCAGTCCGGCATGACGCCCGGTTGTAAACAATCCCAGAAAACGTTTATCTATACCAGTATTGTTGCGACCCTGGCCAGGAGCCTCTCGGTTAAGGCCATTAACAACGGATTCCCAGCCCATTACATTGGGCAATTCGTCGGTTGACCGTAAGAAATCGTTTGCAGGTGCCGGCCGTTTAGCAACGAAATAATCGTCCTTTTCCGCGCCATTCAGGCGTTTCAAATCGTCAGAGTCAATGTAATCCCGTAACCCGTCTAATAGACGGGCGTGTCTGCCAACAGGCAATCCGATTGACGAAAGAAAACTTGAAAGTAGGCGATCTTCAGACAGATTTATGCCGATCAACCCCCGTTCGTCTTGAATCTGGAGGGTTAACGTGTCAGATAGGCGGTAATGGCGGCCGTCAGTGGCGATGGTGCCGGGCGGCGCAACCAAGCCGCGTTCATCTCGCGGATAAATGGCTGTCGCATGCAATAGAGTTTCTCGCAACGAAAATGCCTCACGTTCAGCCGTCGCCCAAAGTTGGGTTTCAACCGCGCTGGTTCGCAGCGCGTCAACCCGGGACGCAAAGTAGGCGGCGGCGATCGAGATGACGGCAACGGCGAACAATGTCGCGACCAATACGAATCCTTGCCCATGCTGAATATCAGTGAATAGTGTTCGACGCATGCGGCAGTATAGGCAAGTTCCGAGCAATTATTGGAATCACGCCCGCTAGCGACGGATGAACTCACGGATGCGGTAGACCATGGAGAAAGCAGCCATAACGCGCTATGATGATGGCTTCACAAAGCAAAAATCGTACTCAAAGTGCACGATTGTATCCACTTCATGTTTGGCCGATTTCACCGCAAATTTTGCCACCACCCCAATCGCCCATGCCTGTCCAATCAAATGGCCAGAGTCGGGGCTGATGGCGTACGCCCACCGTGTTTGGCACAACGGGCACAGGGCTTTACGTTGCTCGAGGTGTTAACGGCCATGGCGCTTTTTTTTATGGTCGCCGGCATTTTGGCGTCCGGGGTGGTGCAGGCAATCCGGGTGGCGGAGGTCGGCGCAGTTGAAACTACCCATGCCCGTGATCAACTCATGCGTTTGCAATGGTTTCGAGAAACGGTTGGCTTGACAATTTTGCCTCCCAACAACCCGAAAAAATTGGATCGAACGCCGCCGCTGGTCGGCGACGCCCGCAAATTAAGCGGCATATCCATTCAATCTCATAACAAACAAACGCTGGCACCTGCTCCATATCAATTCGAGCTGAAATTTGATCCATCCAGCGGCGAGACAAAGTTGTACTTGATTGACCTTGCGCCTGAGTTTGGCCGCCAAAGTCACCAAAGTGACATGTTGCTCGCGGCATGGCTTGGAAGTGAGGGACGGTTTCGTTATCTCGATGACCGTGATCAATGGCAAACCAGCTGGCCAGATCGCGCAGAATCTACAGTGCCGACGGATTTTTCCAAATCCCAGCTGCCCAAGGCCGTTGAACTTCAATACGGCGCAGCCAGCGCGCCATTAAAAAGTGTGGTGGTGGCGATTCAAGACCGTGCGTTGCCACTGCCGTCGATGCGAGATTTAACGCAATGAACGGTCGCGCATTGCCATTGCTGCCGATGGGCATACTGCTGTTACTTGGGGTAATGACATTCTGGTTGTCACGATTTGTGGAGGATGAGGCGGTGCGATCGTCCGTCAATAAGCGGCACGATCCAGATGTTTTGGTTGAAAAATTCGTTGCACAAAAACTGTCACCTGCCGGCGATGTCCAATATGTGGTTTCGGCAGACAAAATGGCGCACTTCCCGAACGACGATTCATCGGTATTGGAGAGTATTGTTTTTACCGCGACGACTCCGGATCGGCCGACCGTGATCGCCCGTGCGCCAATCGGTCGGGTGATCAAGGGCGGCGATGAAATTGCGATGGAGGGTGGGGTGGTGGTGAACGCTGAGGCGACCGGGCAATCCCCGGCAATGCAAATGCGCACGCCGAAGCTTCTGTTGGTTCCGGAAAAAAATTTGGCGCTATCGAATGATGGGGTTGTGATTGAGAGTGTTCAGGGCGTCATGCACGCGTCAACATTTGAATTTAATAGCAACACCCGTGAATTGTTGCTGACACGTTTAAAGGCAACGCTCCGTAGCGGAAAACTATAATACGACATGAGAATGAATATGAAAAAAGGTGCGTTCAAATCGACGCCAATGACAGGCCTCAGAATGGTCGCCCGCATTGGCAGGATTGCGGTGTTTTTAGCGGCATCCACTGGTTTTAGCAGTTACGCTGAAAAAGCCGACCGGACCAAGCCAATCGAAATTGAGGCCGCATCGGCGAAATCGGAACTCGCCACCAATGTGCAGACGCTGGACGGCGCGGTTGTGCTTACGCAGGGCACAATGCGCATTACCGCGGACAGAATGATCCTGAAGCGCGACGCACAAAATAATATCTTTGCCAAATTGAGTGGTGCCGGCACCAGTCAAATTTTATTCCGTGAAAAACGCGATGGCTTTGACGACTTTATGGAGGGTGCCGCGGATCGTGCCGAATTTGACCAAGCCGCCAACACCGTTAAGTTATTTAATCGTGCCCAGCTAAAAAATGGCAATGATGTTTTGTCTGGGGACTACATTTTTTATAATTCGTTAACTGAAGTCATGCTCGCCGATGGACGTGCGCCGGGCGAAAAAATTGGCAAGGATGGCAAACCAGGGACGGCTGCGGACACGACAGGTCGAGTGCGTATTGTCATTCAACCGCGCACCGATAAACCGACGCCCGTACAGTCTCAAACCAGCAAATAGCCAATGAACGCACCAGACGATCTTCAGGTTGAAAACGGCGCGACGACGGTAGGCTCTGCAGGCGAAAACGTGCCAAGTATTCTGCGTGCAAATAACCTGCGCAAATCCTACAAAAAGCGTGTGGTTGTACACGATGTTTCACTGGAAGTGAAAAGTGGCGAAGTTGTCGGTTTGCTTGGCCCGAACGGAGCTGGGAAAACAACATGTTTCTACATGATCGTCGGCCTTGTCCCGGCCGACGGCGGCGAAATTCACTTGGATGACAATGAGTTGACGCGGTTGGCAATTTATCAACGATCACGACTGGGGGTGGCTTACCTGCCTCAGGAGGCGTCGATATTTAGAAAGCTGACAGTCTCGGAAAATATACAGGCGGTACTTGAATTGCGCGGGCTCTCGGCGGATGAAATTGCCAAAAAACGCGATGCGCTGATGGATGAGTTGCACATCAGCCATTTGCGCAACAATCCGGCTATCAGCCTGTCTGGTGGCGAGCGGCGGCGCGTAGAGATTGCCCGTGCGCTTGCGGTCGAACCGAGATTTGTTTTATTGGACGAGCCATTTGCCGGCGTCGATCCGATTGCCGTCGTCGATATTCAAGAAATCATTAAATTTTTGAAAAAACGTGGAATAGGTGTGTTGATAACAGATCACAATGTACGTGAAACGTTGGGTATTTGCGATCATGCGTACATCATCAATCAAGGACGAGTGCTGGCGACGGGTAAACCCGTAGAGATTGTTGCCGACGAGACCGTGCGTAAAGTTTACCTTGGTGAGCATTTCCGGTTGTAGGCCATATCAATGAAACCCTCGCTTCATCTCAGGCAATCCCAGCATCTTGCATTAACGCCGCAACTGCAACAGTCAATCAAATTACTGCAGCTGTCGACTGCTGAGTTAAATCAAGAGTTGGAAAAATTTCTGTTTGAAAACCCGCTGCTTGAGCGCGATGACAACGACGGACAGAGTGATCAGGATGGTGTAGTGGAAAACGATGGAGGCAACGGGTTGGTCGAGCAAATCGTTGCCAACACATCGGCAGATCAGGTGTATGGCAATGATGTTTTACAGCAGGATTTTCAACCGACTCAGATTGACGCGCAAGAAGACAATCGTGATGATTATAATTTTGGTTCCGAGCGCATCGGCGAATTTGGCGATCGCTTCACAACCAACTCGCCAAGTGGCGATGACGAACGTAATGACAACGATATATTTGGACAAACCCAAGAGGCGGGGCTGTCGCTGCAGCAACATCTTTTGCAACAGCTTCCCTTGACTGCCTTGTCGACGCGTGATCGGCAAATCTGCGCGTTCCTGATCGTGCATCTTGATGATGACGGTTATTTGACTTATGAAATGGGTGATTTGGTCGAACTGTTGCAGGAAAATTCGCCGGAAGGCGAGGGTGGTGGGGATTTGGCGGCCACGGCGGGCGCGTATTTGCACGATGAACTCAAAATCGCCCTTCGCCATATTCAACACCTCGACCCTACGGGCGTTGGCGCGCGATCACTTTCAGAGTGTCTTGACTTACAAATTGAAGCGCTTTCGGTGGACACGCCGTATCGTGACGTTGCCCGAAAGTTGGTTCAAGAACACTTGGAAGTTTTGGGGCAGCGCGACTTTGTAAAATTGAAGAAATTGTTGCGCATTTCCGACGACGAATTGAAAGTAATTCGCGCATTGATTGTCTCGCTCGATCCGAAGCCGGGGCGGGTGTTCGGAAATGGTGATACGCGTTACGTCGTCCCCGATGTGATTGTGAAAAAAGTGCGCGGACGCTGGCGAGCCACCCTTAATGAGGAGGCAATGCCGAAGCTGCGGGTCAACAAGTTTTACGCGAACCTAATACAAAAAAGTCGAGACGCAGACGGAAAAAATTTGAGCGGCCAGTTGCAGGAGGCGCGTTGGTTGGTTAAAAATATCCAACAACGGTTCGAGACAATTCTCAAAGTGACCGAGGCGATCGTTGAAAATCAGCGACATTTTTTTGATCACGGCGAGGTTGCAATGCGCCCGCTCGTGCTACGAGAAATTGCCGAGCAGGTGGGCCTACATGAGAGCACTATTTCGAGGGTAACCACGCAAAAGTACATGCTTACTCCACGCGGGGTATTTGAATTGAAGTATTTTTTTGGATCAAGCGTGGCGACAGAAGCTGGCGGCGCCTGCTCGGCGACGGCGATTCGCGCCTTGATAAAACAATTGGTTGACGCTGAGGATCATCAAAAACCACTATCGGACAGCAAGATTGCGGATGTACTTTCGGGGCAGGGAATTTTGGTTGCCAGACGAACCATTGCCAAGTATCGCGAGTCACTACACATTCAGTCGGCAAATTTGCGCAAGTCCTTGTAGGGTATTTTTTTGAACAAGTGTCAATGAACGCGGTGGGTAGCAGCCTTTTTTGCTTGCGTGGCAATCATTTTCGGCGTATCTTAATTTTAGCGAAACGTTTTTATGCCTCTGAACGGAGGTCAACATTTAGGATGCTCGTTGTATCCTTTCGAAAGGAGATTGCCATATGAATTTGCACATGACCGGCCATCATCTCGAAATTACGCCGTCAATGCGTGATTACGTCGCCAGCAAAATGAATCGTATAAACCGGCACTTCGATCACGTCATTGATGTCAACATGATATTGACGGTGGAGAAGTTGCGGCAAAAAATTGAGGCGAATGTGCACCTTTCCGGCAAAGACATTTTTGTTGAAAGCGCGGACGCTGACATGTACGCGGCGATCGACTTGTTGGTGGATAAGCTTGACCGTCAGATCGTCAAGCATAAGGAAAAAATTAAGAGTAAACATGTGAGCGAAGCGCCCAAACGCATTGCCATCGACGATTAAATCCAGATTTGCTATTCATTTTGTCCGCGCGCCGTTTATGGTAACGCGGACATTTTTATGGGCGCAAAAAGTTTAACCGTTGTAAGCGTCGGGATCGGATCGCAAGGCTGGGTGTGAATTGTTGTGGAAATGTCTGCAATAGGTCGCGCAACATCGGCTCGGGGCGTAAACTATGACCTTTCCAATTTCGCGGCGCTTGTCAGGGTTGCGGTTGCAGACATATGCCATCATCAAATTTTGCAAAATATCTACCATTGAGCCGCGTGTCGCTTGATCTGGATGTGTCAAGTAAGAAGCGCCTGTTTGAACAGATTGGTTTGTTGATCGAAAATGAAAATAGAATCGGTCGCGCCAAAGTCTTTGACGCGTTGTTTGCGCGCGAGAAACTTGGCTCAACAGGGCTGGGGCATGGGGTCGCGATTCCGCACGGAAGAATCAAAGGGCTGCGGGATACCATTGCTGTTTTCATTCGCACCAAGGATGGCGTGCCATTCGAATCTCCTGACGGAGTAAATATCCGACTGGTATTTGCGATGCTGGTGCCAGAGCACGCCAATGAGCAGCACTTGAATTTGTTGTCGGAATTGGCCGAGGCATTTAGTGACGCCAACTTTCGTGATGCGTTGCTGGCAGTTCAAGATGTATCGGCAGCGCATGAAATGTTGACCCATTGGTCAACGCAAGATGCCAGCCAACCTGAGCCGGATTCAACTGATGCCGCAATTAAACGTTCAGCAACTTTTTGAAGATCGGCGCGACAAACTCGCGCTGACATGGCTCGGTGGACGCAATGGTGCGCTGCGCACCCTGCCCGCTGACGCGTTGAATCGCCCGGGTGTTGGTCTTGTCGGGCATTTAAATCTGATTCACCCAATTTTGATTCAGGCATTGGGAACGAGTGACATCGAGTATCTGGAAAGTCTGGACGAAGCGCACTTAACGGCAAGTTTGGAAGCGCTCTGCACAAATGAGACGCTGGCAATATTTTTATGTGACGGGGCGAATGCGCCTAAATATTTAGTGGACGCGGCGGACAAGTATGGAACGCCGCTCTTTTTGTCTCTTAAAAAGAGCCGAATATTTGTCAATTTGCTGCGGCCGTACCTGCAGCGCGAATTGTCGGAAGTCACGACCTCGCACGGGGTGTTTTTGGATGTATTGGGATTTGGTACCTTGATAACCGGTGATTCACAGATCGGCAAGAGTGAGTTGGCACTTGAATTAATTTCCCGCGGTGCAGGACTGGTTGCCGATGACATTGTGGAGTTATACCAGGTCGGTCCTGAGACTATTCAAGGGCGCTGTCCACCCTTGTTGCGCGATTTTCTAGAAGTGCGCGGAATCGGCATTTTGAATATTAAGGCAATTTTTGGCGAGACGGCAGTTCGTCCGCGCAAGACGTTGCGGCTCATTGTGCATCTCGAACGGCCGACCAAAGAATACTTTCAAGGCCTTGACCGTTTGCAGACCAAGTCGAGCACAACAACGATTCTGGGCGTTGAAATTCCTACGGTTACATTGGCTGTTGTGGCCGGACGAAATCTCTCGGTATTGGTGGAGGCGGCTGTCAGGAACTACATTTTGCATACGCGCGGTTATGACTCAACCAAAGATTTTCTTGACCGCCACGAGGTTGCTATGCGTGAGCAAAATGATCCGCACGAAACTCCCGTCAACGGTTTGCCTAATGTGTCGTCTGCTGACATTCTAGGCAAACATTAATCGCAGGTTGAGACTCAACACCAGGATCACACCGATGAAATTGATTTTAGTGAGCGGACTGTCTGGATCAGGCAAAAGCGTGGCACTGAAAGCTCTGGAAGATGCCGGTTACTTCGCCGTTGACAATTTACCTGCCGCGCTCGTTGAGCTGTTGTTGGTCGAAATGCCGGACCTGCCTAAAATTGCCATTGCAATCGATATAAGGGCAGGCGAGTCGGTTGGCGCCCTGCCGATGTTGGTTAAGAATTTACTGGCGCGGGATATTGATTGTCGACTGCTTTTTTTGGAGGCGAATGACGAGTCGATCGCGCACCGTTTTGCAGAAACACGTCGACCGCATCCTTTGGCGGCTCGTATAGCCGGCGGCATAACGGCATGTATTGGCGAAGAGCGCCGATTGTTGTCCGATGTTGCTGCACTCGGTCACAAAATGGATACGTCGAGTGTAAATGCGCATATTCTACGCGGCTGGATCAAAGATTGGTTAAACCTGGATCGGACTACCCTGCCGGTCACGCTGCAATCGTTTGGTTTTAAACATGGTATTCCGATGGATGCCGACCTTGTGTTTGACGCTCGATTTTTGATAAATCCTTTTTATGACCCACAATTGAGACCATTGACCGGAAGGGACCCGCAGGTAAAACAAGTGTTGCGCGCGGATTTGACGGTGGGTGAGTTTGTAGACGATATTGCCCGCTTTATTTTGCGTTGGCTTCCCTCATACGCCGGCGACAACCGTGCATCATTGACCGTTGCGATCGGCTGTACTGGAGGGCAACATCGCTCGGTCTATATCGCTGAAGAACTTGCGAAATTACTGGGGCAGCAACAACAAATTTTGTTGCGACATCGTGATGTTTCGTAAATGCCGTTTGTAAATCTAGCTGGTTAATCGTGCAGCATCGATTCGCCTGATAGCCGAAGATTCAATTGTAAAAACATTGACAGACGCGAAGATTATTTTTCCGATTCGATTCGGCGAAGTAGCGCGTTGCGAATCGTGTCAAGATTCACCGGTTTTACCCAGTAGGCGTCAAATCCACTGCTGAGCGCGCGATCAATTGTGTCCTTGGTGGCGTCGGCCGATACGGCAATGGCATCGACATTGGTTAAAAGCGTGTTAGTTCGTATTTTGGCGAGCAAGTCGATGCCATGCATGTCAGGCAGATTGAGGTCCAGCAGCATCAACCATGGCTTGATCGCCGCTGCATTCGCTAATGCGTCGGCTTCAGTTGAGGCGATATGCAGTTTGAATTGCGGAAGCTCTGCAAACAGCGCTTCCATCAACAACACATTTAACGGGGCATCCTCAACATAAAATACTCGGCGAATGCCGTCGGTCACTTCGTCTGCGGTTGTAGCGCCGGATTCAACAGGGTTCGCAGCCACTATTTCCGTTCCACCTTCACTGTTTCCCCCGTTTGGAAGTCTGACGACAAAGCGGGATCCCTTGCCAGGTTCGCTGGTGACAAAAATATTTCCCTGCATTTGATCGACTATTTTTTTTGCCAGGGCAAGTCCGACACCTGCCCCGTGGCTCGGGCCGCCGTCCAGACCGTGATTTCCGAATGGAGAAAATGCTTCGGAAATTTGCGTCTCGGACATGCCGATTCCCGTGTCCTCAATGCTGATCGCCACAGATTGTTCGTCGGCAATCGCGTCAATTGTCACCGTACCGTTGTGTTTATTAAAGGCGATTGCATTTGAAAGCAATTGATCAATAATTCTACGCAGCTGTTTTGGGTCGCCTTGGATGAAAATATTTGCCATTGGTTTTGCCAACAGCTTTATGCTCTTTTGATCTGCCGTTGACTGCAGGGCGCGAATGGCTGCGTCTACATGCGGCTTCAACGGAATTGCGACGCTCGTAAAATAACCGGTGCCATCGTGCTCGGCGATCTCAAGAATCTCGTCCACAAGTTCAAGTAACTTCGCGCCAGACGTTTCAATATGCTGAATGTTGTTACTTTGATTGCGGGACAATGAGTCATTTCGATCTTGGGCAAGGATCTGGCAAAATCCCAGAATCGCATTTAACGGTGTTCGCAGCTCGTGGCTCATACGCGCTAAAAACTGTTGTTTGGATGCGTTGGCTTTTACTGCCGCGTCCATCGCCTCGGTCATGTTTTTATTGGCGAGTGTCAGCTCCTCAAGCAGCCCGCGTTGAAGAGTCACCAACATTAACCCAATCAATGAAACGATGACCAATAATATTGCTGCGACGTAAAAATAGATTAGTGTGAAGTTGTTCGGCATTTCCTGAGGCAGCGGAATCCCAAATGTTGGCCATTTGTAGAGTAATGCCAACGCCCCAAGTCCGGTCGCACTCCATACGGCCATCGCACGTCTTTCGCCGACAGCGGCGAATAAAAATGCGGGTAGCCCGAACAACATTGCCGATGCCGGCGTATCTTTCCCGGATATTGCTGATACTAAAAATAAAACCAACAATACAATGGCCATCAAAAAGTGAATGACCCGAAAATTTATTTTCGACTTCTGCGCAAGAATTAATATGGTTCCTGCAGTTACACCCAGAGTCGTCAATAAAGTTCCCGTGACCGGGCGACCTTGAAAATAGTGGAGGGCGCCCATGGCAATGAGCGCAACCGACAATACCTTGGCGATAATCTGCAGCTGCCTGCCCTGCAATTCAGACAACCATCGAGGCGCATTGGTGGAGCTGCCAAAGGCGGCGGGCTTCATCTGGCGGCTAGTAGGGTTGTTATTTGCTGCGGGAATCATCTTGAGAAATTTTTGAGGTGCGTCGGGTGGTCGCCACCAGTATGCGTCTGAGTAGCTTGGCTATAGGTGAATTTTCGGCATTTATGCCGAAAACAATACGTTGAAGATTGTTAACATTTGTCTTTTGTCGGGCGGTGGTCAGGGTTGGGATTCGGGCGAGGAAATTGCGCGGCGTTTAGGCTGCGCCTGGTTGCGAATCACGACGGATGGGTGATGGTCCAGCCGAAGCAAAATACGCTTGACCGGCGCGGGTAATGCTTCACCGTCGATCTCGTCGAGAGAAATCCACCTTTGCCCGGCTTCGGCCACGCTGCGGTGCCTTCTGTCAACCATGAGCTGAACCGGAGAGATTGTTAATGTGTAATGTGTAAAACCGTGCTCAACAGGGGGCAGTGGTGTTGGTGCTTGACCCTTCACCGGCGGTAATGCAAACAATGAGTCCGCCATGGCAATTACGTCTTTATCGATGGCGGCCTCTGGTAGCGACCAAAGGCCGCCCCATATGCCTGTGGGCGGTCGACGTTCGATAAAAATTTCATTGGCCGATCGCAGCACCAACATTTGAATTTGGCGATGCGGGCGTGTTTTTTTAGGAATGCGCTCCGGTAGTTGCTGTGTGCGTTTCTCAAGGTGAGCGATGCAATCGTTTTGAAGCGGACAAATAGTGCACTTTGGTGCTTTCGGTGTGCATACGGTGGCGCCAATATCCATCTGGCCCTGGATATACGCTTCGATATTTTTTATCGGCACCTCCCGCTCGGCAATCTGCCACATGGCCATTTCGATTGTCGTTGATCGAATGTCCCCCGCCATGCCGAAGAATCTGGCGAACACGCGTTTCACGTTGCCGTCGAGGATTGGCATTGGCGCGCCGTATGCAAACGCACAAATCGCCGACGCGGTTGATCGACCGACCCCGGGGAGTGCCAATACACTTTCGTATTGACGAGGAAATTGACCGTCGAAATTCTCCGCAATGATGCATGCAGATTTATGTATGTTTCTTGCCCGGGCGTAATAGCCCAATCCTGCCCAATATGGCATGACCTCATCAATGTTCGCCGACGCCAGTGTCGCCACATTTGGAAATCTGTGCATAAATCGCTCGAAATAGCCGATTACTGCGTTCACTTGTGTTTGCTGCAGCATGACTTCCGAAATCCAAATTCGATAAGGATCACGGCCGTTTTGCCATGGAAGATCATGACGACCATGGGTTTGTTGCCATTTCAAAATACTGCGGGCGAATTTTTTCATCCCATCATTGTCTTATAAGTAGACGCTATGTTTTTTTGCGACGCTGCCATCTGCGGTAAATGAGCAAATATCATTTTAATATGATTTGCCTATTGATAAAATTGAATCAATCAATTTGACGAATGGCCGGCAAGCGGTGATAGTAGTGCTCTGCAATCTGCAGAATTGAAAGTGTTTGGATTACAAACCCTGTATAGAGGAGTGAGTCATGAGTCTCAAAGGAACCAAAACGCATCAAAATTTGAAAGACGCATTTGCTGGCGAGTCTCAGGCCAATCGCCGTTACCTTTATTTCGCAAACAAAGCGGATATTGAAGGTCAGCCTGAAGTCGCGACTCTTTTTAGAGCCACCGCCGAGGGTGAAACCGGGCATGCCCACGGTCATTTGGATTATTTGGCCGAGGTTGGTGACCCTGCTACTGATTTGCCGATCGGATCGAGCGTGCTGAACCTGAAGGCGGCGGTACACGGTGAGACACACGAATACACTGATATGTATCCGGGTATGGCAAAGACTGCGCGTGACGAAGGCTTCGAAGAAATCGCCGATTGGTTTGAAACATTGGCCAAAGCGGAGCGTTCCCATGCCAATAAATTTCAAAAGGCGTTGGATAGCATCGCTGCTTAATCATTTGAATCTGTATCCCACTCTTGGGTACAGCAGTGCCCAAGAGTGGGTTTGCAAGCTCCGATGTTTTATTAATACAAGTGCGGCGATAAATGAATCCTAAAGAAGGCAGTCTAGAAGCCCCGACCAGGCATCCGATCGATTGGCAAAATCCGGACTACTACTCGGTTGAGTCGGTGATGAAAGAAATGGAGCGTGTGTTCGACATTTGTCATGGATGTCGCCGCTGCGTTTCGTTGTGTAACGCATTCCCAACCCTGTTCGATTTAATTGACGAGGGGACAACGCTGGAAGTTGATGGTGTGCCGAAAGAAAAATATTGGCAGGTTGTTGATCAGTGTTACCTCTGCGACGTTTGTTACATGACCAAATGCCCGTATGTGCCGCCGCACGAGTGGAATGTGGATTTTCCGCACCTGATGCTGCGCGCCAAGGCGATTCAGTTCAAACAAGGGACGCCGACGCGGTTTCGAGATGTAACGTTATCGTCTACAGACCGTAATGGAAAGCTGGCGACCATCCCTGTCGTGGTGCAATTTGTGAATGGGGCATCCAAAATTTCCGGACTGCGCACACTCGGTGAAAAAGTCATGGGTGTCCATCGCAATGCCTGGGTGCCGGACTTTACCACCAAGAAATTTCGTTCCAGCTACGTGCCAAGCAAGCGGTACCTGCCAAAGGAAGGCACCAAGAGCAGGGGTAAGGTGGCGATTTTCTCGACTTGTTACGTTAACTACAACGAGCCTGGCATCGGCCATGATCTAGTGAAAATACTCGATTACAACGAGGTGCCGTTTTTGGTTGTGGAAAAAGAAGCCTGCTGTGGCATGCCAAAACTCGAGCTTGGCGATATCGATTCAGTGATTGTTTTGGCCAGAAAAAATTTACCGGTGTTGGCGCAGCTTGCACGTGATGGCTACACAATTGTCACGCCGATTCCGTCTTGCACCTTAATGTTCAAACAAGAAATCCCATTGTTATTGCCGAATGATGCGGACGCACAAATTGTGAAAACGGCGATGATGGATCCATTCGAATACTTGATTGCACGCAATAAGGATGGATTGCTTAAAACAACTTTTTCGCAGCCATTGGGACGTATTTCTTATCACATCCCTTGTCACTCACGGGTGCAAAACATCGGTCAAAAAACGCGGGAAATGCTGGAGCTGATTCCAGATACCAAAGTGACAACCGTAGAGCGTTGTTCGGGGCACGCCGGAACGTGGGGCGTAAAAAAAGAATTTCATGAGATGGCGCTAAAAATTGGCAAGCCGGTATTCAAACAAATGATGGCGGCCGAGCCGGATTTTATTGCCAGTGATTGTCAACTGGCCGGCCATCACATCCAGCAGGGAATATCGCAACTTGAACAGAGAAAAAATAGAAACGGCAGCGAACTTGCTCACCCGCTTACGCTGCTGCGCAAAGCCTACGGATTACCGGATTGAGGACTAAAAATATGAAGGTTGTGGACATAAAAAAAATCACCCCTGAGTCGTTGATGACACTTGAGGCCTATGCCAAGGAGCGGACAGTTTTTCGCGCTAAAGCAATAGCGAACAAAAAATTGCGAACGGTGCATCTTGGGCAGCATATGTCGCTTTTGTTTGAAGACGAGTTGACGATTCGTTATCAGATTCAGGAAATATTGCGAATTGAAAAGACATTTGAAGAGCGCGGCATTTTGGATGAGCTTGATGCTTATAACCCGCTGATCCCCGGAGGCCGTGATTTTAGAGCGACTATGCTCATCGAGTATGCGGATGAACAAGAGCGACGTATCGCGCTGGCGAAACTCATTGGAGTTGAGCGCAAGGTGTGGGTGCAAGTTGAAGGGTTGGACAAGGTATTCGCCATCGCTGATGAAGACCTTGTGCGCGATGATGGCAACAAGACGTCTGCCGTGCATTTTTTGCGGTTTCCGTTAAGCGAGGAAATGGCGGCGGCGCTGAAATACGGTGTTGCATTGTCAGTGGGTTGTGATCATGCTCAGTATGTTTTTGCCAATGATGTGGCTGATGAAACGCGCTCGGCGTTGGTAAATGATTTGAGTTGAATGCAGATTGATTAGGCGACAGAAAAATGCCCCGTATTTCGGGGCATTTTTATTTCCGCAATATCTGCATGGCAATCGCACAACTCGCGCGCTGTTTTATTTGCGGACAAATACGTCTCATGGCCAATTTGGTCGGCCCATTACTCGGCCATGCAACGGAGCCAGTAAATAGACATAAGTAAGTCGTCGCTATGTTTTTATTTACGCGTGCCAAAATAGGAGCGCCCAATCCCGGGCGACTTATACCTAAAGGACCAACATGAAAACGATATTTGACATCAGCACAACAGCAATCGCTACCCCTTCCTTGCAGATTGGCATGTCGAAGGATGAGCTAAACGTTGAAAGCCTTGAAGCAGATCAGCTTTTATGGATTGCCGGTGGCGAAGAAGCGGTCGTTTGGTAATTTAAATCCAAACGCCGCACTCGCCAGAGGGTCGGTCATGGCCGGCCCTCTGGGTTAAGACTGAAGTTTCTCAAGATAGGCGTTGAGCGTTGCCTTTGGAAATTCAGGTGGCTCTGGCAGACGAGACTCAACCGGAAGTGGGTGATTCCCAAGCGCAGTTAATTGCTGTCGAACACTTTCTGCCTCTGCCCAAATCGTGTCTGCAGTCGCGAGGGAACGATCAACATCTCCACGCATTTTATAAATGTGGAACAGGGCGACCATAACTAGGTGACGGAAGGTCGGTCGTGTTTTTGCGTTTGCAGTCAGATGATGTAGGGCACCGAGGGCGTGTTCATTTAGTCCCTCGGTGGCATCGGCCATGGCCAGCAATGCCCGTCGTTCGTCATGGGTGAGACCAATTGTAGCGGATTTTTTTTGTGGCATCGCCGCCAAAGCGCGTTTACCGCTTGAGGTATACCCACCAAGAATGACAAGGCTGGCCAATACGACGGCGTCGCTTGGTGACTCCACAAACAGGTCAGACAGTCGACCCTGATCAAATTCCTGTTTGCCTTTTACAAAGTCACCGGCTAACAGCGCGCACCATAACTTACGTGATTGCGCTCGAATACGGGCGTTGGCGCTTGGTTCCGCCCCTGCGGTTGTTGCATTGAGGCGATTCGCGACTTCCCACATCTTGTTATGCGGGCCGAGAAAAATTTCCATGATGCCAAGACTTGACAACAAATCGGTACGGATCGACCGCTCACCAAAGGAGTCCGCCGGCAGCTCAGGTAAAGTCTGCGCCCAATTCGGACCGATATTCTCAGATGATTGGCGCGCGATATACCAGGTTACAGCGCTGGTCTTATTGGCAACACCAATATGTTTATAAAGAGCCGAAAGGTAAACGCGCGCCGTGCCATCCTTGTAGCCAAGGCTCTGCGCAATTTTTTTGCTGGACGCCCCCTTGACCAGCAGCGCCAGCATTTTTTTTTCGGTTTCCGAGAGGGTATAAGAGTCGTTTTTTTTTGTATTTTTCATACTAGGCTTCGTCCTGTTGAAAGTGCCTTAATAAGTTGGTAAAAGCAGGTCAATCCGGAGTCGGTTTCAATGCCAACGCCTTCATTGTATGCCTCGCTGCGAATTGCAATTGTGAAAACTTGTACAAGCTCCGGGTCAAGCTGTGTGCCCGCTATGCGGGAGAGGTGGACGAGGGCGTCTTGCAGCGAGTATTTATTTGTCGCCGGACTGTCCGTTAACAAGGAATCATATACATCAGCAACCGCACATATTCTGGCGTGAATCGGAATGGCATTGCCGGCCACGCCTGCCGGAAAACCGCTGCCATTCCACCAGCTGTGGTGATAAAGCGCGATATCCCGTGCCATGGCAATGCGACCGTGCGAGTCGTCCGACAAGATTTCCCAACCGGCGCGACAGTGGTGGGCGTCCATATGGGTGGATTCCCTTGTTGACTCCGAATGTGGTCGAATCAAATTGTCGTGGCCAGCTGATAAACCGATGTCATGCAATTGCGCCGCCAGGCCAATTTCCAGCGCTTCAATCGGGTCACAGCCGTACGCCAAGGCCAGGAGCCGGGCTAACGCACCAACCCTTAATCCATGGCTGCCAGTAATATCCGCCTGCAAGGAATTGCCTGCGGCGAGACGACTCAAGGTTGCCCAATTTTCCGGCATGCTCGGCTCGGAAAACTGCGCACGTAATCTTGCCTCTATTTGCTGCGGCTGCATGGATGGCGCATAGATTTTGATCGACAATCCTGGCATCGATAAATGCGACAAGGCGTTTCGCACATTGTGTGCGTGAATCAGCGCTGACAGTTCGTTCAGCCGCAGTAGTGCTTTTTCCGGCTGCCCGGCAAGTTCCTGCGCACGCACGACAAAGGACAATGTTTCCCGCAGTGCGGACCGCGTTGAACGAGAATCCGCCAACGATTGCTCTAATCGTGTCATGGCGATGTCGGCTCGTCCAAGTGCCAGATCAAGCGCAGACTGGGTGGTTGATGCCGCAATGGCACAGCGTTTGCTGCCGTCAGCCTTTGCCAACTCCATGGCCAAACGTGAATGTTTATCTGCATCGTTGAGTCGACCCGCAACAATTAACAGGCGAACAAAATTCTGATGCAAACAAATTTCGTTAATAGTTGTTACCGCACAATTGCCTTTTCGCAATTCCGCCAACGCCAATTCTGCATATTTGAGGCCGCCGTCAATATCCCTTTGATTCAGGGCACATTTTGCCAAATTGGTGAGCGCACTATACCGACCAACTACCGGCCCTTCCGCATCGGCGATGATATTTAAGGCATGCAGAAAGCAATCAGAAGCTGCGCTAAAGTGGCCGGTCCCCGCAAGTAATGACGAGCCGATATTGTTCCAAATTCCGCTCGCCAATCTTACATCGCCCGTCTGTCTGGCAAAGGTTAACGCGCGGCCATGAAATTCAATTGCCCCCGCAAAATCTGCGGTGTCGGCAGACAACAATCCATTCGCTGTAGCGGCGCGCTGGGTCAGAATAGGTGAATCTGCCGCAGCAGAACGATCATATATTGCGCGGGCAAGGGGGAGCGCCTCGATCGATCGTCCTTGTGCATGTAATTTTTGGCACAAGCGAAGTCCAAGGTCCGCAGCAACAGGCAGTTCATCAACGTTGCTCAACTCTGAAAATTGGGCACAAATCGCGCCATTGGCTGGCGGCAGCAGTGTTGCTGCGCCGGCGTCAATTTGTTTTTCTGCCAGAAGTATGTCGTCGCAAAGTGGCATGGTTTGGTAGTGATTTAACCGTTTAGGAGAGAAAGTCAGTCGCCGACAGCCGGGCGAAAGCTCTATTGGCCGTTCAACCCACAAAATTGCAGATGTATATTCTGAGTTTACACCCGATTGCAGCATTTTATTTTGTAATTAAACGGCGACAAAATTTCGCCGACACCCGGGCGCAACTCCCAAATGAAACCGCACAAGCAAGATGGCAAACCACCGGGGTTCCCCTAAGGATTTTTTTTAACGGCCGAAGATTCCTAGATTGTGCCGATACCCAAATTAAATTCCGAGTGGAAATCATAAAAAGTATTCACATTCAATGAATTACAGAATTTTCAGCCAGTCCAGCATTGACTTGGAAGGATAAAAAATAACCGTCAACGAAGTTGTCGGCATAAACGAGGTATATGTAAAAGCATTCGGTAACTGCATGCGAGAGTTCGACCAAGTAACTGCACGGAAGCAGCTACAGATCCCGGGGCGATTCAGGTTTTCTGAGAGGTATTTTCACGCGCTACCAACTGAATCACCCCCGATTTTATAGACCGTTCGGGGGCTGAAGTTAGGACGCGTCGGGGGTGTCCGGAATTTTGTGTTGCTTGATTTTGTTAGGCGATGTTGCGTAAGGCCAGATACAAGAGTTTGACTGCTGCCTCGTCGGTGGGAAATGACGCGCGTGTCGTGATGCTTTTTCGCAGGCCGTAGTTCGCACTCTCGATAGCGTTGGTGGTGCCAACGCAGCCATTCGGCCTCTGACAGCGCGGCAAGCAGG
>JAYTBF010000107.1:0-4991 GCA_043737175.1 Burkholderiales bacterium | reverse complement strand
CGATCGCTGCGTTGGGATTGGAGTATCCAATTGTGAATGATGGGATTGCCGTTTGAAACCCCGAATTTGTGACAGGACTTCCTCCAGTGATCAGTGATTGCCGGAACGTGTAACCCAGGCCATTCAGCCCAACCGAGGACCAATCAACTCCCGACTGATAACCATCGCTCAGCTCGACTTCGACAATGGTTGCTTCAATCAGAACTTGTCGCTTCGCCGCGCCTGAAACCAATTCAATAAATTGCCCAACTTTTTCGTGCTGGCGCGCTGTGGCGCGCACCGAAAGTGTTCCGGTCTCGGCGTTCACAATTACCGAAGCGGCTTCTCTAAAGGTCAGGGTCTGGCTCGATTGTTCATTTTGTCCCAGTGTTTGCCCTGGTCCGGCCGTTGTCGCGTTACGCGTCGTCGTTCCAGATTGTGACCGAACAGTACTGGTGGTGGCCGCCTGCGTTTGTGCCCGCACAATGGTTTCCGAACTGCCTTCTGGCAATTGTTTATCGGTTTCCCGCAGGAGGTCCTTGATATTTTTTTCGAGACTTTCCCAAAAACGATTTTTTGACGAATTTTCAATTTTTAACGTCGAGGTGTTTTGCCCCGCCCCGCCGCCGCCCGTGGCACCGCCGCTGGTGACACTAGGCGGCGGTGTCACCTGCGTTTGCACACCAAACGTACCAGTCATTTCACGATTGACGTTTACGTAATCGACGCGATACAGCTTCAGATAGGGTGAATCCGTCATCACGGAAATATTCGGGCCATCGGCTTCCCAGCGCATATCAATTTGTTTGGACATACGCGTCAGGATTTGCCGAATCGATTGGTCGATTGCGTTCAATGTGACGCGACCTTCAATGCCGGGGTGAATGTCGATATTGATCCCGGTGTCGCGCCCCATGGCGAGCAAAATGTCGCGCGCCGGCACATCAATGACAGTAACTGAATAACGCTTTTCTTCCACCACCGGTTGCGGCGGCGGCGGGATGGGAACCTGCCGTACGGTGGGCGGGGCGGACTGTTGCAGTGCCACGGCCTGTTTCATGTCCGGCGTCGCGCGGGCATGATTGTCGATACGCGCAATAGGCGCAGTGCCGCAGCCGGCAATTAAGACAGCCGGACAAATTGCCATCAGAACAGATGATCGAAATTGCAATGGGCGCAAAAGTGAGCTCGCTTTGATCCACGCACAATATGACGCTTCGTATTTCCCTGAAGCTTACCGCCTTTGCCAAAGGGTCGCGACGTCAATTCTGCGAAATGTTGTTATTGTGTATACCAACCTTGACTTTATATGCGGATTAGCCAATAAAAGCAATGGGTTGAGTCACAAACCAAGAAAAAGTCTGAAGATTGTGACGGCCTGGTTAATGGGGTGTGCGGATATCATCCCGCACCGCTTGGAACGAACGTACATAAGGTCGAAATAACGTCACTTTGGACGGCAGTCCGGTCAGCTCTGCGGACGCCTCATTACGCTCCGCATAATTGCCGTAAAGCACACTGACTCGCGGATTTTCTGCCGTGCCGGAATAGAACAACATAATCCGGTCGGAATTGAGTTCTTTGCTGGCCGCGCGCAGAAAATTTTCAATGGCCACACGTTCGCGCTCATTAGCGGTCATGAGTTGAATCGAAAAACGATCCTTTGGTAATTTGGCCAGTCTTGCCATGTCGGCGGCAGTTCTCTTTTCAAGCCAATCTTGGCTTGCCTCGAAGTCGCGTGGCGCGGTGGGTGTGATCTGGCTCGCAGCTACCGCAGCTGACGGCGGCAACTTCGCGACGGTCGCCGCTACAGGCGGGGCCATTTCAGGTGCCGGTGTCACAATTGCGGTGGCAACATTATTTGTTGTAGCTTCAGCTGGCCTATTTGTCCTGGGCGCGGGATTCGCAACGTTGGTGGCGGCAGGCGCAGCAGTGGCGACCTCAGGCGGCGCGGTCGGTGGTGTTACGCGGCCGGACAAAAAGCCGATCACGACGCCGGCGGTCAGCGCCGCAGACACGGCCAGCCAGTAGGCCCCGCGCTTTTTATTATGGTTAGGTACAACGATCTGGGTGTCGGTGATGGCCGCCCGAACCAAATCCGGGGTAACAGTGTGTGTGCCGACGGCAAAGGCGGCAAGCAATGTTTTGTCGCAATAAATATTGATGCGGCGGGTGAGGCCTTCTGACGCCTCTGCAATCAGCTTGAGGGATTCCGGCGTAAACAACTCCGGCCCTTTATAACCGGCCGCACGCAATCGAAAATCAACATAGTCCTTGATGTCGCGTGGTGGCAGCGGCTTTAAGTTAAAGCTGTGGGTGATGCGTTCACGCAGTTGCCGCATGTTTTGCAACGACAAATGTTCATCCAGTTCAGGCTGGCCAAACAGGACGATTTGCATCAACTTAAAATGACTGGTTTCCAAATTGGAAAGCAGGCGAATTTCCTCAAGCGTTTCCAGCGGCATCGCGTGCGCTTCATCAATGAGTGCAACGACCTGCCGACCTTCGGCGTGAACTTCGATCAGCTTTTCTTGCAGCGCGCGTATCAATTTTGTTGTTGATAAACCCTGGGTTTCAAGATGCAGGTCGCCGGCAATGGTGGCGAGCATTTCATCGCGTGACAAGGAAGGTACCGCCAAATAAATGGTTTCAACGGTCTCCGGAAGTCGTTCCATTAACACGCGACAAAGCATGGTCTTACCGGACCCGACTTCGCCTGTTACCTTGACGATGCCTTCGCCGCTGGTGATGGAATAAAGCAGGGCTTCCAGCGTTTCACCACGATTCGCGCCGGAGAAAAAAAATTCGGTATGCGGTGTGATTTTGAACGGGGCCTCGGTGAGGCCAAAATGTTCGAGATACATCGTCATAGGGGATCAGATTGGTTGGCGAACACGAATAAATTAATCTGGGTCATATCGAGACAGGCAACGATTTTGACGTGAATACAGCGCAGATTTCAGTTTAGCATCGTAATTTTCGCCGGTCATTACATTGGCGAAATTGTTGGGTGTTTTTTGGTCGTTGTAGGGCGACAATGGGTCGGCTATTCGCTGTCGTCAGTACTGTTACGCGGCGTATTTTTGAGGCTGTTCGGGCGCAACACGTCCAATCGGCTGTACAAGGTGGAGCGGGACATGCCCAAAATCCGTGCGGCTTGGGACATATTGCCGTTGGCAATATCAATTGCGGCGTCGATGTATTGAATCTCAACTTCCGCCAACTTTGTATCCAACTTAAACAATGCGCTTGCCGTTATTTCGGCCCGTGCATCCAGGATCTGGGGATGATCTGCCGCATCGACGCCTGGCAATTCAAACTCTTCAGCCAACTGCTTGGCCGTGACCTGGTAGCCAGCGTGTTTCGCGGTGAGGCGGATAACAATATTTTTAAGCTCTCGGACATTGCCCGGGAAGTGGTAGCGTGACCATGCGGCCCGG
This sequence comes from Burkholderiales bacterium, assembly GCA_043737175.1. Taxonomy (GTDB): domain Bacteria; phylum Pseudomonadota; class Gammaproteobacteria; order Burkholderiales; family Usitatibacteraceae; genus UKL13-2. The sequence continues at coordinate 1,572 of JAYTBF010000107.1, read as the reverse complement.
GCGTCATCATCGAGAGAAAATGCTTGGGTGGCATGTTGTCTGGCATAAACCTGTGAAAAATGCTCCATTAAGCGCAGACGGTCATCGCCCATTTCGTCGAGGGCGGGCACCACGATTGAAAACACCGACAGGCGATGGTACAAATCGGCTCGAAACCTGCCCGCTTTTACTTCCATACGCAAATCACGGTTGGTGGCTGCAATGATGCGCGCTTTTGAGCGACATGCCTGAGTTTCGCCAACCCGCTGAAATTCGCCGTTTTCCAATACGCGCAAAAGCTTTGGCTGTAATTCAAGCGGCAATTCGCCGATTTCATCCAGAAAAAGTGTTCCCTCGCCGGCCTCTTCAAAATATCCCGCCTTTGCCGTGTTTGCGCCCGTAAACGCGCCTTTTGAGTGTCCGAATAACGTTGCCTCAACCAGATTAGCGGAAATTGCCGCGCAATTGAGTGCTAAAAAAGGCAAAGCCGCTCTGGGGCTCAATTCGTGTAGTGCTGCTGCCACGCGCTCCTTGCCGCTGCCGGAAGGACCTTCAATCAGGGCAGGAAACACGGACGAGGCATATTGATCAATTTGTCCTTTCAGTTTGCGCATGGGCGGGCTCTCGCCAATTAATCCTACGGCACCACCAGTCGGGTCAATTGGCGCGTCGCCGCCGCCAGACAACTGGGCTAGTAGTAGTGTTCGTAGTTTCTCAGGGACGCAGGGTTTTGGCACCAAATCGGCGGCACCAAGTGCGCGTGCGCGCCGTGCATTGGATTCTTCGTTTTGTCCGGTCAGGACCAAAATCCGAATAGTTGACGACCACGCCAGCAGGTCACCAACCAGTTTAAATCCTTCCGTCGGCTGATCCGGTAACGGCGGCAAGCCAAGGTCGATGAGCGCGACTTTCGGTGCAAAGCTGCCGTTCTTGAGCAGCGCGGTTGCTTCCGCGCGCGATTCGCAAGTCCTGATGTCAAAGGTGTCTTTTAGGACGTACGCGAGTGAATCGCGAATGGTCGGGTCGTCGTCGACAATCAACAGCGCCGGTTTTCCCCCCGGTTGGGCGTAATCGGGCGGATCTTGCAATGGCTGCAAAGGGGTGGGGGTGGTCGGCGCTATATTTGGCATAGAGGGTCTGATTATAGGTGTGCCATGGATTCTTGCGGGGACCGGTCGTTCTGTTGTAGTGGAACTCCAACCGGAACGAACAATCCGGCTGTGTCTACCCTTCTAGTAGGTAATCGCGGTCGACCCGTGTAAAATGCCTGTGGATATGGTGTGCTGCAGATGGCCGGGCAATATGCGCGGAGCGTCGCAGGATACGTTCCAGTCACGGAACACCGATCAGGCACTGACAGGTGGCGCACTCTTTTTAAGCACCAGACAGTTTGTATCCGCAGCCTGTATCCGCAGCCAATAACAACCGCCCCCCAAAAATTGTGAATCCTTCAAACCAAACAGCGCCCGTAGGCAATTCCAATTTTGTCGATATCGACAACGTTGATTTTTCCTACGGAAAACGTCCAATCCTGAAAGGCATTTCGTTGAAAGTGCCGAAAGGAAAGGTCGTGGCGATCATGGGTGGATCAGG
>JAYTBF010000106.1:0-1966 GCA_043737175.1 Burkholderiales bacterium | reverse complement strand
ATTTTTAGCCGCCGAGGCGGTGGACTTTGGTTCCACCGCCGGTTTGGCAGCGGTACTTTCGCGCGCAAATGGCAATCCCATCAAAACAGTTTTTGTTTACTCGCGCCCGGAATGGACCGCTCTGGCTGTTCCACATGACTCACCAATCCGGTCGCTCGCTGATTTAAAAGGCAAGAAAATTGCCGCCACCAAAGGTACCGACCCGTATTTATTCACCCTGCGCGCATTGCAGGTCGCGGGCCTCAATAAAAGTGACGTCGAATTGGTGCATTTGCAACATGCGGATGGCCGTGTCGCACTCGAACAAAAACGCGTTGATGCCTGGGCCGGACTCGACCCACTGTTGGCGGCCAGTGAATTGCAGGCCGGCACCCGTATCATTTACCGCAATGTGAATTTTAATACCTTTGGATTTTTGAACACCACTGAAAAATTTGCAAAAAATTATCCGGCTGCAGTCGAACGTACCATTCGGTTATATGAACGCGCGCGCTTGTGGATCCAAAAAAATCCGGCCGAGGCCGCCAGCTTGCTTGCCGAAGAAGCGAAAATATCACTGAATGTCGCCAAACGGCAGCTGGATCGAACTGGGTTTGACGAATCAATTCCATCACAAACCCATCGCACCGCATTAAAGGCAGCCGCACCGATCCTGCTCGATGAAGGCTTGGTCAAGCCGGGCACGGATGTGGCGCGGGTGATCGATGATTTGGTCAATGCGGCACCGGCGATCAAAGTGGCGGTACTTTATCCGAACGGCACGACCCGCTGATCTTCCGTCAACAGTCATTGATTGGCCGCCATGAACACCATTGTTCAATCGCGCACGGATTCGCGACTCGAAGCTGCCGAAACTTGCACGCGCACGCCCAGGGCGAAGTGGCCGGCCGACATGGATCTTGGCGCCAAAATTCCGTTGGGTGTTGTATTGCCGGCATTGTTATTGATGGTCTGGGAAATTATTTCTCGCTTAGGATGGGTCGCACCCCACCTGTTGCCGCCGCCGTCAACGCTGGCCGAAACCGTGTTTGCACTGGCGCGTGACGGCAGCCTGTTCAACCACACACTCGCCAGCAGCAGCCGCGTCACCGCGGGCTTTGTCATCGGCGCATCGTTGGGACTGATTGCCGGTGGTTTGGTCGCTTTAAATCGCACCGCTGAGTCGCTGCTGGATCCGAGCTTTCAGGCGCTGCGTGCGGTTCCATCATTGGCGTGGGTGCCGTTGCTGCTGTTGTGGTTGGGCATTGATCTGGCGCCGAAGCTAACCTTGATTGCGATCGGAACGTTTTTTCCAATGTATCTGGCGACCGTCTCGAGTCTCAAAAACGTCGATCGAAAACTGGTGGAGGTCGGCCTGCAACTGGGACTATCCCCCGCCCAATTGTTGCGCACTATTTATGGTCCGGCATCTCTGCCGGGATTAATGACCGGCCTTCGTTCGAGTCTGGGCCTCGGCTGGATGTTTTTGGTCGCCGCTGAACTGATCGCCGCGACATCAGGCCTGGGATACCTGCTCACAGACGGCCGTGAAACCGGCCGCGCCGATTTGGTGTTTGTCGCCATCATCGCATTGGCCTTGCTGGGCAAATTGAGCGACAGCTTGCTGGTGGCGGTTGAACGTCGTGTTTTACGATGGCGCGATGTTGCCAATTTACAGGGCGAACCAATATGACCCCGCGTTTGCAGGTCAACCTGCAACGTAAGTCATTTGCCGGACGCGCGGTGATTCGCGACGTCGCATTTGATGTCGCAGCGGGTGAAATTGTGGCGGTACTTGGCGCCTCTGGCTGCGGCAAAAGTACATTGCTGCGCGCCATCGCCGGCCTCGACCGGGACTTTGATGGCAGCATTGCGATTCATGGCACCCACAACAACCAAAACGTGATCGGCATGGTATATCAAGAGCCGCGCTTGATGCCATGGCTTGACGTTGAAGAGAACGTTGGTTTTGGACTCGATATTCATG
>JAYTBF010000105.1:0-5003 GCA_043737175.1 Burkholderiales bacterium | reverse complement strand
CAGGCCATCAATACCGTTGACGTCGCATAGAGCGTATCGCCGGCAAATACCGGCCGATGATGGGTGCCGCCGTTAATGGCCAAAATGGACAGGGCATTTTCAAGCCCGTCATACGCCAATGCCCGGCATATTGAGATGACCTGGCCGCCGTAAATAAGGCGTTTGCCGAAGCGACTTTGCTGCATGTGGTGCGCGTCAAAATGCACGCGCGCGGTATTTTGATAAAGCTTGGTGGCGAGGGTGTGATCGGTTTCGTCGATGGTCATACCTGCCGGATGGACAATGGTCTCCAGCGTATGGTTGGCTTCAAAGTCGGCAGACAGCTCCTGATAATCCGGCGCAGAAAAATCATTCCATACACGCGCGCTGCCGGTGGTGGTTGCGAAGTGCGGTGACGGTTTGATAAATGCCGGCACGGACAGGTCGGTGCGGTCGACACTGTGCGCAAAATTGGTCGTGCCTAGCGGTTCGGTGGCGGCATTGTTGGTCGCATGGCGCCGATGCACCATCACCCAGCGTACCCACGTCAACACCAATTCATCGCGCTGATTAAAGGCATTGGAGCGGACGTAAATAACGCCACTTGTTCCCTTTGAATTTTCCCGCAGACCAATAATTTCCGTCTCGGCGCGGATAGTGTCGCCAACATATACGGGTTGTACAAAGCGGCAATCGGCATATCCCAAATTCGCGATCGCGTTGTAGGAAATATCCGGTACGGTTTTTCCAAAGGCAATATGAAACACCAATAAGTCGTCCACCGGTGCGGTCGGAAAACCGAGTGCGCGCGCAAACGGTTCGCTGCAATGTAATGCTTGCCGTGATCCAGTCAACGCCAGATATAGCGCCGTATCACCATGGGTAATGGTGCGCGGCGTGGCGTGGACAAATTTTTGTCCGAGTGTGTAGTCTTCGAAAAAATAGCCGGTTATGGGTCGCATGAAATTGCCTTAGATTGCCTTAGATTGCCTTAGGACTCTTCCAACTCTTTGATCATCTGCGCCAGCGCGATGATGCGTTTTGAAGCAGCCACATGATGGCCTTCCACCAGACGGCCGTTGAGCATGACCGTACCGCGGCCATCACGATGTGCCACTTCCAAGGCGTCAATCACTTCATAGGCAAAGGCAATTTCGTTTGCCTTGGGGGTGAAGGCGTCGTTGCAGTAGGCGAGTTGATTGGGATGAACCAATGATTTGCCGTCAAATCCCAAATCACGGCTTAGGCGACAGGCCATTTCAAATGAGTGCATGTCCTTGATGTCAATACTGATGCCGTCGACCACCGCACGTTTGTACGCACGCCCGACCAGCAGCACGTGTGACAAGGAGTATTGCAACGGCAATCGCTCCGGTGTTTTGCGGCCGTGTAATTGGGTGATCAAATCTGAGGTGGCCATGACCAAACAGGCGATGCGTTCCGACGCGGCGGCGATTTCTTCGGCGTGTAATACCGCCATCGGGCTTTCGATCATCACCATAATGGGCAGATGGGAGCCGCCGGCGGCATCGAGCGCGGCCAGGGCATCGAGTACGTCCTGACGCGATTCAACATTCGGAAATAAGACGGCGTCCACACCGATATTGGCGATCGCTTTGACGTCGTCCATGCCCCACGGCGAGTCAAGATCATTCACCCGAACCACCCGTTCACGACGGCCGTAACCGCCGGTGAGAATGGCTTCCACCACTTGATTGCGCGAGGTCACCTTATTTTCCACCAGCACGGAATCGCCCAGGTCGAAGATGACCGAATCAACCTTGGCAGTGCGTGCCTTGTTCAAAAACCGCTGAAAGCAGCCGGGTACGTACAACATGGAGCGGCGGGGGCGTAGAAATGGAGTCATTAATATTGAATTGGTGTGGGGCGGTTTGAAGAATAGGGTGAAGGTGGTGGTGATATTGGCACCAGTGATCGTGCGGTTGAGATGGGGACTCTTATATTGCTGCTGCATCGCAACAATTGTACGGTGATGATTTAAAAAGTCAATAAGACTTATATCTTATATAAGACATAAATGCTGGAATGATGATAATATTTCGCCATGTCCACACTATCATCGTCGCGCGCCGCCACGTCCGCCACTCCCAATTATCAACCGTTGTATGAGCAGATCAAGGCACTCATTACGCGCAGCCTGGTGTCAGGCGAGTGGAAACCGGGCGAGGTTATTCCCTCGGAAATGGAGTTGGCGACACGTTTTGGTGTCAGTCAGGGCACGGTGCGCAAAGCCATCGATGCGTTGGCCGCGGAATTTATTGTCGTGCGGCGGCAGGGCAAGGGTACGTTTGTCGCCACCCATACCGCACCGAGCCAGCAATATCGTTTTTTAAGAATTCGCCATGACAACAGCGATCGTTCTGCCGAAGACAGCGCGGCGGATCATCCCATCACCGCATTTATCGGCCTCGACAAAATCAAGGCCGACGCCAAAACCGCTGCCAAACTTGCATTGCGCGTGGGCACTCAGGTATTGGTGGTGAAACGTGCCTTGGTATTTGGTGGGCGGCCGTTGATTTTTGACCAGATTCATCTCGCCAACGCCGACTTTCCGGGATTAAACATGGCGGCGCTGGAAGCGTCGCGTGGTTCAATCTACAGCTTTTTGGAAACCGCCTACGGTGCACGCATGATCCGTGCCGACGAAAAAATCAAGGCGGTGGCCGCTGATCGTGTGTCGGCGAAATATTTGAAAGTGCCGATCGGCACACCCTTGCTGAGTGTCGACCGGGTTGCCTATACCTATGGCGATAAACCGGTTGAGTGGCGCCGGGGCCTGTGTTTGACGGACGGATATTCGTACATAAACGAATTGGCATAGACTTTCAAACGCCAAACGCCAAACGCCAAACGCCAAACGCCAAACGCCAAACGCCAAACGCCAAACGCCAAACGCCCAACACGCTACACTTAGCGTGTGAATTTTGAGTTTGGGTTGATCCGTATCAAATGTGACCAATGCCAAATCACCAGAATGGAGTTTCGTTCCGGGTGAGTTGCGATGTGCCCGGTTGTGACCAATTTCCCGAGCAGAGGCTTATGAATCTTTCCAATCCACGTTCGCCTGATCCGATTATTGACCCCGCCACCAAGGTGGCAGGTGCCGATTTACCCGCGCAAATCATTTCTACCGAGGTGCTGCTGGAGAAATATGCGAAGGGCAATGAAACAACCGTGCGTGCGGTTCGGTTGCGGGTAGCGGCGGCATTGGCGCAGAACGAGCAGGCTGATGGGCGGGCCCAATGGGAGAAACAATTTTTGGATGCGCAAGAGCGGGGTTTCATTCCGGCGGGGCGCATCAATTCGGCCGCCGGAACCACGTTGTCGGCAACACTGATCAATTGTTTTGTGCAGCCGGTCGGTGACTCCATCACCGAGGTCATTGACGGCACGCCGGGAATTTATACCGCACTTGCCGAGGCGGCCGAGACCATGCGTCGCGGCGGCGGTGTCGGCTACGATTTTTCGGCCATCCGCCCGTCCGGGGCGTGGGTCAGGGGCACAGATTCGCGCGCCAGCGGGCCGGTTTCCTACATGAAGGTATTTGACCGGTCATGCGAGACGGTCGAGTCGGCCGGTGCGCGGCGTGGTGCACAAATGGGCGTGTTGCGTTGTGATCATCCGGATATCGAGGACTTTATCCACGCCAAGGATGGCGGCGGGCTGACCAACTTCAATATTTCTGTGGGGGTCACCGACGCCTTTATGCAGGCGGTTGAGTCGGACTCGGAAATTGAGCTAGTTCATCGTGCCGAACCCGCCAAGGATGTCATCGACGCGGGCGGGTACCAGCGCCAAGACGGGCAGTGGGTGTATCGAAAATTATCGGCACGTGAATTGTGGGGGCAGATCATGCAATCGACCTACGATCACGCCGAACCGGGCATTCTGTTTTTGGATCGGATCAACCGCGACAACAATTTAAATTACTGCGAGACCGTTGCCGCCACCAATCCGTGCGGCGAGCAGCCGCTGCCGCCTTATGGCTGTTGCTGTTTGGGTTCGATTGACCTGACGCGGTTTGTCACGGCCGCATTTAAACCAAACTGCACGTTTGAATTTGCCAGCTTTGGTGAGGTCATTGATGTCGCGGTGCGTATGCTCGACAATGTATTGGATGTGTCGGCATGGCCGCTGTCAACGCAACAGGCCGAGGCCCGCTCCAAACGCCGTATCGGCTTGGGTTTTACCGGGCTGGGTGATGCGCTCGCCATGCTGACATTGCGTTATGACGGCCAGGCCGCGCGTGATATGGCGGCAAAGATTGCCATGTTTATGCGTGATCGGGCGTACGCGGCCTCCGTCACACTGGCCAAACAGCGTGGCGCGTTTCCATTGTTCAATGCCGATCTTTATTTGGCGAACGGAAATTTTGCGTCGCGTTTGCCGGCGCCATTGCGTGAATCGATTCGCAAACACGGCATTCGCAATTCGCATTTGTTGTCGATCGCGCCGACCGGCACCATTTCGTTGGCGTTTGCCGACAACGCATCCAACGGCATCGAGCCGCCGTTTTCCTATACTTACCAACGCAAAAAACGTACGGCGGACGGCACCCATAAGGTTTATTCGGTCGAGGATCACGCCTGGCGACGCTTTCGCCATGAGGGCGGCAATGTTGATCAACTGCCGGACTACTTTTGCACCGCGTTGGAAATCTCCGCGTCGGCACATTTACAAATGGTCGCCGCGGTCGCGCCGTATATTGACACCGCCATTTCCAAAACGGTGAATGTTCCGGAAGACTATCCGTACCAAGATTTTGAGAATCTGTATATCGACGCATGGAAATCCCAACTGAAAGGTATTGCCACTTATCGACCGAACAATGTGCTGGGTTCGGTCTTGTCCGTCACCCCGGCCACAGCCATCCCAGCCGGCCCGGTGCTGAATCACAATCCGCGTTTGTCGATTGATTCGTTGCCCGCACCGGTGCTGGCTTCATTGCGTTGGCCGGGCAGACCGGAATTGCCCGACGGCAATGATGCCTGGACCTATATGAT
>JAYTBF010000104.1:0-5027 GCA_043737175.1 Burkholderiales bacterium | reverse complement strand
TGGAATTGGCTGCGCCGCAGGTGTATCAACAATCGCCATGATCGCTGCCGGCGAGTCCAACGCCGACGCCTCGTCGACCAGCACGTCGGCCAGAATGTTGGCATCAACATTTTGACCGGCAATTTTTTTAATCAGCCGCAGCGCATCGGCGTTATCCACGGCAGATTCCCGAATCACCACCGCCAGCGGGACCCGCCCGGATGCCATAAACGCATCAACCAGATGGGCACCGTCCAAAACGGTATGTCCGCTTTTTTTACGCTCGCGAGACGAATGCGCCAGCGCAATCAGGTGGCGGGCAAAGGCATTGTCGCGGGAGTGAATGGTCTTCATTTCAATAACAAAACATCAACAAATACGCCAATCTCCAGCCATTTTTGGCTGGAGGTGTACGCCAACCGGATAGTTTCAACATTTATTCCATCTGCCTGCATCATGAATATTCGCCCGTCATTTTTTGTGCCGCCAATCGCACCGGCGCAAAACTCCGCCGATGAATCGGACAGGGGCCATGCTCCGTCAGCGCGAGCATGTGCACCCGGGTGCCATAGCCCTTGTGTCGGGCGAATTGGTACAGCGGATATTGCACATCCATACAAACCATTTCACGATCACGGGCGTTTTTCGCCAAAATGGAGGCGGCTGAAATCGTTGCCTCAACGGCATCACCGCCGACAATGGCGCGGGCCGGCAACATCAGCGCGGGGATATACAAACCATCCACCAGCACTTCGCCAGGGGTCACCCGCAACCGCTCCACTGCCCGTTTCATCGCCAGCAAACTTGCCTGCAAAATATTCAGTCGGTCAATTTCTTCGACGCTGGCAAACGCGACCGCATACGCCACGGCGTTGTGAACAATCGCTTGCTCCAGGAAAATTCGTTTTTTTTCGGTGAGTTTTTTTGAGTCGGCCAAACCGGCAATCGGCCGCTGCGGATCAAGAATGACGGCGGCAGCATAGACCGCGCCGGCCAGCGGTCCGCGGCCTGCCTCGTCCACTCCGCACCGCAAAATATCAGACGGTTTCCGGCTCGACATTTTCTTTTGCAGTAACCACCAGCGTCGAATCAGCGGTGAAATGTCGCGCCAGCAATGGACGCAGTGCGTCGACGATGCGTTGACTATTATTAACAGCCAAATCGGCGTGCATCGAGGCAAAACGCGCACGCAATCGATCCGCGGCGTCACGATGTGTGATCCAATTGCCCATCGCCTGCGCCAAATTTTCCGGTGTCGCCTCATCCTGAAGTAATTCAGGTACCAGCCATTCGTTGGCCAAAATATTCGGCAGCCCGACATAAGGAAGGTATGCCTTGCTTTTCATCATGCGAAAAGTTGTCGGAGACATTTTGTAAGCAATCACGTGTGGGCATCGCAGCATCGCTGCCTCCAACGTTGCCGTGCCACTCGCCACCAGGGCCACATCCGCCGCCGCCAGGGCAAAGTTGGCATGGCCAAACAAAATTTGCAGCGGCAGATCCTGCGCGCCCAGTTTCCATTTCATCGCATCAAACTGTTCGCGTGTTTCGCGTGTGGCAAGAGGCACCAGAAAAATTGCCTCCGGAAATTGTTTATGCAGGCACTTGGCTGCCTCAAGAAACAAGCCGGCATGGTAATCCAGCTCAGTTTGCCGGCTGCCTGGCAACAATGACACCACCAATTGAGATGGTTTTAAGCGTAGTTGGGCGCGAGCCGAGGCCTGCTGCGACACCCTGGGAATTTCATCGGCGAACGGATGGCCGACGTAAGACGAGGCAATGCCGGCGCGATCATAAATCGCCTGCTCAAAAGGAAAAATGGTCAGCATATGATCAACCGCTGCTTTTATTTTATGAATACGTTCGCCCCGCCACGCCCAGATTGACGGACTGACATAATGCACCGTGGTAACACCCGAGCGTTTTAAATCCCGCTCAAGTCCCAGATTAAAATCCGGCGCATCCACACCAATAAACAGACTGATTTTTTCCCGCAACAAACGCGCCTTTAAGGCGCGACGCATGGCATGAATTTTTCGGAAACGCTTGAGCACCTCGATATACCCACGTACCGCCAGTGTTTCCATATCAAACCACGACTTGGCACCGGCCGACTGCATTTTTGGTCCGGCAATGCCGACAAATTCGAGCTGCGGATACTCGGCACGCAAGGCGCGAATCAACGATGCGGCGATCGCGTCCCCTGATGGTTCTCCGGCAACAATACCAATCTTCATAGTTTTATCGCACGATGCCACGGGTCGACGCCTGCAAAAATTTCACCAACACCTGTATCTCCGGCGCAGCGTCGTCCACCAGTGCGGCTTTTGCATCGGCAAAACCAAGGCCATTTCGGTAGAGCGTTTTATAAGCACGTTTGATGTTGGCGATTTGTTCGGCGCTGTAACCACGCCGTTTTAATCCCTCGGAATTGACACCCACCGCAGCCAGCGGATTGCCGCCGCAGGTGACGTAGGGCGGAATATCCATCAACACCACACTCGACACACCGCACATGACGTGCGCACCAATCTTCACAAATTGGTGCACGCCGGTAAATCCACCCAGCGTTGCCCAATCACCGACTTCGACATGACCGGCCAGTTGTGTGCAATTGGCAATGGTTGTGTTGGACCCAACAATACAGTCGTGGGCAACGTGAACGTAGGCCATCAACCAGTTGTCGTTACCGACGGTGGTGACGCCCTTGTCCTGCGCCGTGCCGCGATTCAGCGAACAATATTCACGAATGGTGTTGCGGTCACCAATCACCAGCCGGGTTGGTTCACCCTGGTACTTCTTATCCTGATTGGCTTCGCCGATCGAGACAAAATGAAACAGGTGATTGTCACGACCAATGGTTGTATGCCCGGTGACGACCGCGTGGTGGCCGATGGATGTGCCGTCGCCAATCTCAACGTCGCCGTCAATCACACTGTAGGCACCAACACTAACATTGGCACCGAGCTTGGCGCGCGGATCGACAATCGCTGTGGAGTGGATTCCCGCCATCAGGGCACCTTGCGCATCGTACACAGTAACTCGGCTTCACAAGCGAGCAGGTCACCGACCATGGCGCGAACGGAGAATTTCACCACGCCACGCTTTTCGTTGGTGACTGTTGAATCGAGTATCAACGTATCACCCGGCGTGATCGGCCGCTTAAATCGTGCGCCATCAATGCCCGCAAAATAATAGACCGTTTTGTCGTCCGGTTTGGTTCCCATCAATTTGAACGACAGAATTGCCGATGCCTGCGCCAGGGCCTCAATAATCAACACACCCGGCATGACGTGATAGTAGGGGAAGTGGCCCGGAAAATGCGGTTCATTCACGCTCACCTGTTTTAACGCGCGAATTTTTTTGTTGGCCAGGTCAATATCCAGCACCCGATCCACAAACAAAAAAGGGTACCGGTGTGGCAGGTACTGTTTGATTTCTTCAATATCCATCGCGGTTGATTCACTCATTTTTTTTCCCCAACTTCCTAATTTTTTTCGCCATCTCATCCAGATGTCGAAGCTGAGCGGCATTTTTTAACCACTCGCGATGTGGCATCAACGGAAAACCGGCACTATACATTCCGGGCACTGTAATCGATTTGGTGACAAACGCATTCGCCGACAGGATTGCATCGTCGCAAATCTGCAAATGACCGGTAATCGACACCGCGCCACCAACCATCACCCTCTTGCCAATTTTGGTCGATCCGGCAATACCGGTGCACCCGGCGATAATGCTGTAGTCACCAATTTCACAGTTATGACCCACTTGAATTTGGTTGTCGAGCTTGACCCCGTTGCCAATAATGGTGTCGTCAATGGCACCACGGTCTATTGTTGTGTTAGCGCCAATTTCGCAGTCGTCGCCAATAATGACCCGGCCCGTCTGCGGAATTTTCACCCATCGATCCACATCACTGGCAAAACCGAAACCATCGGCACCGATCACCACCCCGGCGTGAATCAATCCACGTGCGCCAATTTGTGAACCCGCATACACCACCACTCTTGCGACCAATTCGGTGCCGTTGGCAATGACAACATTGTCACCAATGACCGAGCCGGCACCAATACGCACGCCATCACCAATCGTGGTATTCACACCTATCGAAACAAACTCGCCGATGGATGACGTTGGTGCCACCGTAGCGGAATCCGCAACCACGGCACTGCTGTGAATTCCAGCTGCATGAGTCAAGCGGGGCGAAAACAACTGCGCTACCCGCGCGAAATAGGCGTAAGGGTTGTCAACGATAATGCGCGGCTTGTTGGTGGTGTCGCGGTCTTGTGGTGAGAGAATAATCGCGCCTGCCTGCGTCTGATCAAGCGCACGGCGATACCTGGGATTGGCGAGAAATGAAATTTGCGCGCCGGTCGCGCGCTCGAGGGTACCGACCGAGGTAATAGACACCGCCGCCTCACCGATCACCTCGCCGCCAAGTACAAATTTTAAGTCGCGCAAATACATGCGCTATTTTCGCACGACGGCCGATGATTTTGGAATCGGTAAGAAGCCGCGACGGGTGGCAAAAATTACAACGCCAGCTGGTCAGAGCTGGCGGAAATAGGCGGAGCGGTCAGGCAAAACGAGCTGTGCGGGTCCTATTTGTCGCCCAACGCCTTGATGACTTTGTCGGTGATATCGATCCGGCTACTTGCAAATACCGCCTCTTGAACAATGAGGTCGAATTTTTCCCGCTCGGCAATCTCGGAAATGATCTTGTTTGCGCGCTCTTGCAGCGAAACCAGCTCCTCGTTACTGCGCAAGGTTTGGTCCTCACGAAATTCACGCTGCATACGCTTAAAGTCGCGGGTAAGTTGGGCAAGCTGACGTTCACGTGCAGCCACTTCGGCAGCCGGTAGGGTGACCGACTCCTTTTGCAGCATCACTTCCAAATCACGCCCTTGCTTTTCCATTTTTTCCAGCTCGACCTCGCGCGTGGCAAATTCCTTTTTGAGTTTTGCCTGCGCCCGTTTCGCGGCACCCGATTCACGCAAAATGCGCTCGCGATCAACAAAACCGATTTTAGATTCGGCGGCACCAGC
>JAYTBF010000103.1:0-1994 GCA_043737175.1 Burkholderiales bacterium | reverse complement strand
CCTATTATGCGGCTGCCCGCAATACTTCTTCAGGATGTGAAAGTGCTACGCGGACAGCGGTTGTTCTTACTATATCCTCTGTACCGGCAGCCTCCGAGCGGTCGAGGCATCACCCCTGGCATTGAATGACTTGCCGATGCTCTGGCTGTTTGGGCGGAGCTATTTACAGTGGGATGTTCATTATTTTCAAGCATGTCTCAAGGTTACCGAAGCGCGCCACAAACAACAATACCCGTCTACATTCAATTCCCCATCGTAATCACCCCTGGCCGCAAATATTGACTTGACACATTTGCCTTTCAATCAACAGCGAATCTGGTGTACGATGCCACCGCGATGTCACATATTTTCACACCGACACTTTTTCGTGTACCCGTCCTCGCGGCGGGCGTGGCCTGCTGTCTGCTGGCGACGACAGCGACGGCGAATATCTATGCGTTCAAGGATGAACATGGCGTAACCCATTTTTCGAATTTGCCACATTTGGATAAACGCTACAAATTGGTTTATCGCATTCCCGACTCGTGGAAAACAAGGCCAAACGCCTGGACTCCCAATTTTCCTAAGTCGGTGGATATCGGAAAATTGGTACCAATTATTGATAACGCCGCGCGCCGCCATGGCGTCGACCCGCGCTTGGTACACGCGGTCATCAGGGCGGAGTCGGGCTACAACGAAACAGCCTTATCGAATAAGGGTGCAATTGGCCTCATGCAACTCATACCCGCCACCGCCGAGCGCATGGGTGTCAAAAATATTTATGATCCGGTTGAAAATATTTTTGGCGGCACCCGCTACCTGAGCCAGCTGATCAAAATGTTCAATGGCAATATTGAGTTGGCAGTTGCGGGTTATAACGCCGGTGAAAACGCGGTGATTCGCTACGGTCATCAAATTCCGCCGTTTGCGGAGACCCAGGCTTACGTTCCCAAGGTTATGGCGTTTTTTCGTAGCCCGGAATTACACAAATTTGTTTCCACACCCGCGCAATCACCGTCCAATTTGCCGATTGCCGTGCCGCCAGTGAGTCACACGCGTTGATTAAACGAGCACCAGGTTGTCGCGGTGGATAAGTTCGGGCTCGGCGATATACCCCAATAGGGCTTCAATTTCAGCTGTCGATTTTCCGCAGATTTTTTTCGCTTCGGTTGACGGATAGTTACACAAGCCCCTGGCAATTTCGCGACCATCCTCTCGGCAGGCACTCACCACGTCGCCACGTGAAAAAACCCCTTCAACCCGGAGTACACCAATCGACAGGAGTGATTTTCCTGCTGACACCAGCGCGCGGGCGGCACCCTCGTCGAGCACCAGCCGACCCATGGTTTTTAGATGTCCCGCCAACCACATTTTTCGCGCTTGCATGGTGCTGGCTGCGGGCTCCAGCCGCGTGCCCAATAGTTCACCGGCGACAATTCTGGACAGGACATTTTCCGTTCTACCATTTGCAATGACGGTCGCCGCGCCTGAAAGTGCCGCTTTTTTCGCCGCCAGAATTTTTGTCAACATGCCTCCGGTGCCAATGTGCGAACCCGCACCTCCGGCCATTTTCTCCAACGCCGGATCACCCGCTTGGCCGTGTGCAACAATTGACGCGCTCGGATCTTTGCGTGGATCCCCGGAAAACAAACCGTGTTGATCGGTGAGGATGACCAGCAAATCAGCTTCCGTCAGATTGGCAACCAGGGCCGCAAGCGTATCGTTGTCACCGAACTTTATTTCGTCCGTGACAACCGTATCGTTTTCATTGATGACCGGCACCACCGCCAAACCCAATAACGTTGCCAACGTTGAGCGCGCATTTAAATATCGGGTCCGATCGGCCAAATCATCGTGGGTAAGCAATACCTGTGCGGTCGACAACGCATGTTCCGCGAATGCGGATTCATAAACCTGAACCAAAGCCATTTGACCAACTGCGGCAGCGGCCTGCAGCTTATTCAGCTCATGCGGACGCGACTTCCAGCCAAGTCGCTTCATCCCCTCGGCGATCG
>JAYTBF010000102.1:0-2011 GCA_043737175.1 Burkholderiales bacterium | reverse complement strand
CGGCAGCCGGTGCCGACGCCATTGGACTGGTGTTTTACGCGCCGTCGCCGCGTGCGGTCGACATACCGGTCGCAGCAGCCATTTCGGCTGCGCTACCTAAAAACGTTCAATCTGTGGCGCTGTTTGTCAATGAACAGGAAACGAAAATTCGTCAGGTCATCGAGGCGGTCAATCCAGCGATTCTGCAATTTCATGGTGATGAAGACGAACGTTTTTGCGCGCAATTTGGAAAACCATACTGGAAAGCGATCCGGGTAAATGCATCGGTCGATTTGTTAAACTGTCAGCAGTTATATCCGAGTGCCGAGCGCTTATTGCTCGACGCAGATAAAACCACCGGAAGCCTTGGCAATGCACCGCAGACCTACGGTGGTACCGGCATAACATTTGACTGGCAACTTATCCCCATGAAAATGCGCACACAAATTATTTTGTCCGGTGGGCTTAATGTTGCGAATGTCGGCGCTGCGATTCAAGCGGTCAATCCATGGATGGTGGATGTTTCCAGTGGCGTCGAACAATCAAAGGGTGTGAAGAGCGGTGTGCTCATCGGCAATTTCATGAATGAGGTTTTGCGTGCCTAGTTACGATTTCCCAGATGCAAGCGGACATTTTGGCCCCTACGGTGGCGCCTTTGTTGCCGAGACTTTGCAGGCGGCGTTACACGAATTAAATTTTGAGTATGCCAAGGCCAATGCTGACCCGGCTTTTTTGGCTGAATTTCACCACGAACTCAAACACTTTGTCGGCCGTCCCAGTCCGATTTACCACGCCAAACGTTTGTCCGACGAATTGGGCGGTGCGCAAATCTATTTGAAGCGCGAAGATTTAAATCATACCGGCGCGCATAAAGTGAATAACACGGTCGGCCAGGCATTGTTGGCGCGGCGGATGAAAAAACCGCGCGTGATCGCCGAGACCGGTGCCGGACAACACGGGGTGGCAACAGCAACCGTGGCGGCGCGTTATGGACTCGAGTGTGTTGTGTACATGGGGGTGGATGATGTGCACCGCCAGGCGCAAAACGTATTTCGCATGAAGTTGCTGGGTGCGACGGTGGTGCCGGTTGACAGCGGATCACGCACCCTAAAAGACGCTTTGAATGAAGCCATGCGCGACTGGGTGACCAATGTCGAAAACACGTTTTATATTATTGGTACCGTGGCCGGACCACACCCCTACCCAATGATGGTGCGTGATTTTAATTCCGTTGTGGGTAAAGAATGTCTGACACAAATGCCGGAAATGATCGGCCGGCATCCCGACGCAATTTTGGCGTGTGTGGGTGGCGGCTCGAATGCCATGGGCATTTTTTATGACTATATTCCCCATGAAAATGTGCGGCTGATTGGTTGTGAGGCCGGCGGCACAGGGGTGGCGACCGGCAAACATGCAGCCTCCCTCACCGCCGGGGTGCCGGGGGTGTTACACGGCAACCGCACCTATTTATTGCAAGATGCCAATGGCCAAATTGTCGATACTCATTCGGTTTCGGCAGGGCTCGATTATCCCGGCGTCGGCCCGGAACACGCCTGGTTAAAAGACTCCGGTCGGGCCGAGTATGTTGCGGTAAATGACGACGAAGCGTTGGCGGCGTTTCATCGCTTGTGCCGAACCGAAGGTATTATTCCCGCGCTCGAATCGAGTCACGCGGTGGCACAGGCGATCAAAATGGCACCCACCATGGCCACGGACAAAGTGCTGCTGGTAAACCTGTCCGGACGTGGTGACAAGGACATGGCCACGGTCGCCGAGCAGGGCGGCTTGAATTTTTATTGCCGACCGTCGTGCCAACCTGTTTCCTCACAGGATAAATAGTTCATGTCACGTATTCAAACCACCTTTGCGGCACTGGCACGAAAAAATAGGAAAGCGCTGATCCCGTTTGTCACGGTCGGTGATCCATCATTGGCCATTACCACACCGTTGATGCATACATTGGTTGCGGCGGGTGTGGACATCATCGAATTGGGGGTGCCGTTTTCCGACCCCATGGCCGATGGCCCGGTAA
>JAYTBF010000101.1:0-5129 GCA_043737175.1 Burkholderiales bacterium | reverse complement strand
CAAGCTGCTGTGGCCCGAAGCGCGTCACATCGAAAGCAATAGCGCGGGATTGCGAGGAACGGCGCGGGTTTCGTGTCAACTTGCCCCCCTTTCATCCGCCATCCGGTAGCCCATCGCCCG
The DNA here is from genome assembly GCA_043737175.1 of Burkholderiales bacterium. Classification (GTDB taxonomy): domain Bacteria; phylum Pseudomonadota; class Gammaproteobacteria; order Burkholderiales; family Usitatibacteraceae; genus UKL13-2. Next base: position 5,009 of record JAYTBF010000101.1, on the reverse strand, counting down.
GTATCCACGCTGTCGTTTTTCCCACATCCGCAGCAGTGCCGGGTGACCGGTGTCGACGAAGTCGATGATACGCACATCGGTCTTGGTGGCGTGCTCGCGGTGCAGTCGGCCCGCGTATTGCTGCAACGTGCCCTTCCACGAAACCGGCATTGTCAACACCAACGTATCGAGCGGTGGATGATCGAATCCTTCACCAACCAGCTTGCCGGTCGCCAGCAGTACACGCGGGGCATCGGGTGGCAGCGCATTGAGTGCCGCGATCAGTGCGCTACGTTGCTTTTTGGCTATCCGCCCGTGCAGGACAAACAGTGATGAAACCTTGCTGCCCAAGGCTGCTTGGATGGCATCGAGATGTTCGGTGCGCTCGGTCAGCACCAGCACCTTCCTGCCTTGACCATAAGTGTTGATGACCTCGGCGGCAATCGCGTCCGTTCGGGCTTGGTCAATGGCAAGGTGCCGGAATACATCCTGAATCCCCGCTTCCTGCGGCAGATCAATCCGCGAGTGCAATGTGTACGGCGTGACCGCCAGATCGTGCGGCGCACCCGTGGGCTTGGCGGCTGTGTGGCGAGTTGGCCCGCATTGCATGAAAATAATTGGCTGCTGGCCATCACGGCGAATCGGTGTAGCAGTCAGGCCGAGCACGTATTTGGCTTTGGCCTGCTTCAGAATCGCATCGAATGACGCTGCGCCAACGTGATGGCATTCGTCCACAATCACGTGGCCGTAGTTTTGGACCAGCGCATTCACTTCACCCTGGCGCGACAGCGATTGCATCACCGCGATGTCGATTTTGCCTGTCGGCTTGGCGCGGCCAGCCCCGATGGTGCCGACCACCCCTTTGTCAATCTCCAGAAATGATTGCAAGCGCTCCTGCCATTGCTTGAGCAGTTCGGTTCGATGCACCAGCACCAGCGTATTCACACCACGGCGCGCAATCATCGCAGCGGCAGTAACCGTTTTGCCAAAGGCCGTCGGCGCGCACAGGACGCCTGCATCGTGATGCAGCATGGCGGCCACGGCGAATTCCTGATCCAGCCGCAAAGTGCCGACAAACGCCACGTCCAGCGGCGACCCCGCGTATCGCTCGTCAATTAGTTCGCAACCAATCGCGTTGTCACGAAGCAACTCCAGCGCGGCATCCAGGCAACCGCGCGGAAGCGCGATGTGATTGGGATAGTTTTCGGCGCAGCCGATCACACGTGGTTCATTCCACACCGAAAAGCGCATCGCCTGCTTCTTGTAAAACTCCGGATTCTGGAAGGCCGCCAAACGAATCAGCCGGTTCGCCAGCGACTGCGGGAGTGGTGCCTTCTCAAAATAGATCAAGTTGGCCAGCGTCACCGTGAGCGACTTCGGCATCGGCCCGACCAGTTTCTTGGTGACGGATGCGGATCGTTTCCACGGCTCCTTTTGATCTTCCTCATCGATGAACGTGACATCGAGCGGGTGCGCGTTGCCCGTCGCCCTCAGGATGGTGGGATCGATATCGTGTGCAGGCATCGGCAGGATTGAGACCAGGAACGCCCACTGATCCCGGTAAGGCCGCAAGTCAGCATCCACGAACACACTGCATCCGCTCTCACGCGGATGCTTTTGCAGCGGCAGCGCGATCAGATTGCCAAAACCGCCTTTGGGCATAGCATCCTGATTGGGGAACAGCCGGTCGTAGGATTCAAGCTTCAGTTGGCGGGTACGGGTGCAGGTGTGGCTGATGATGGCAGTGCCGAGTCGGCGGGCATCCCGCGCTGACACAATGCCGGAGAAGAAAATCCACGCGTGCGCACCGTTGCCGGAGCGCGATATCTCAAGGGCAACCGGCACACCCAGTTCGTGACACGACTGGTAAAACGCCTTGGCATCTTCCTGCCATTCCGCTTCGTCAAAATCAGCGGCGAGAAAATGACAGCTGTCGTCAGCCAGCAGTGGATAGACGCCAACGGTGCGTTTGCCTGCGAGGTGCTCGTAGATGACCGTGTCCGACAAGGGAATCAGCAGACGGTTGTTGCATTCCCCGCACTTGATGCGCGGTTTTTCGCAAACACCAGCCAGCCACTCATTGTCACAGGCCGGTGCGTAGCCGGATTTGCCGGTTGTTTTGCTTTCCCAGCGGATTGGATAGACATCGGTACGACCATGAAACAGCCGACGAAACAGCGCCACCTTCTCGGTGGTGGAAAGACGAGATGTTTCTACCTCCGGGACGGGCGGTGTCGGCTCAGTTGGGGTTGGCTCAGATGGCAAGCGCCATTCGATTCCGTGATCTTCCAGTAGCGCAATCAGGCGGGCGTTTTCGGTGTGCAGCGCCGTGAGCTCATTGCGCTCAGACAAAGAAATCTCCTGCTATTACCGCCCCACATTGCGGGCAGAGAAAATTGCCATCATCCGCAGCGGCAAAGCGTAGGCCGGAGTCGGTTGCTTCTGCCGCATTGGCTTGATGGGTGACCAGTCGGCCGTCGATTAGCACATCTTCCTGCAGGCCGCAGTGCGTGCAATCCAGCAATTCGCGGTCGCCGATGAATAGTCCTGCGATTTCGGCTTGTTGGTGGATTTTTTGCAGCTGCTCGCATAGGGCATGCAGTGCTGCATCTTGCGCAGAGGTGCTCATGAACTCACCAGTCCTTGCCCGGTCGGGGAGCGTCGGAAGCATTATTGGTGGTTGCCCACTTGCGGAACTGCACCGCACGCTCGGAGTTGACTTTATAGCCAACTGCGATGATCGCAGCGAGCTTGTAGTGCTTGGTGTCGTAACTTTTTCCGTCTGCGGCAGTTATTCGAAAATTTCGAATAACTGAATCTTCCTCCAGCTCACTGTCGGCAAACACCTTTTTCAGGTGGTAATTGATGGTGTGGGTTTCAACGTCATAGAGCAGCCCCATCATCTTCTGGGTGACCCGGACGTTTTCATCGGCGTAAACCGCTTCGACGCCGCCATGGCCGCTGGCCGCAACAAAGGTCAGATATTCGGCCGCTGATGAACGGACGAGTGAGACCTCATTTTTCATCATTGCTCTCCAGCACTTGCCAATGGCCGCCTTTGGCGCTCCCGATGCGTTGAAGCTGTCCTTTGCTTTGTAGTGTTTTGATGTTTTTTTCGATGGCGCGGGTTGAAATGCCAATTTGCGCTGAAAGTTCAGGAATACTCATTTGTGGGTGGCCGCGCAGGAGCTGCAAAATTTTCACCGAACTTTTCACCGAACTTTTCACCGAACTTTTTACTTCTGATGCAGGCTCATCCCGCTCAAAAGGTTTTGCATAGGGCATCACTACACGGAGGAAGCTCTTGCGAATTTCGAAGGCTTCGCGACCGTAGGCCTTGATGATGCGGGGAATGCCAGAGCCCAGTTGTTCGACGATTTCCAAATCGCGGAATACACGCATGATCTCTTTGTTGCGTGGCACGGAGAAGCCGCTGAAAAAGTCTTCCTCTGCCACGCCATAGGGAAGGCCACCCATGGAGGTGATTTCTACGCGGTCGGCAAAAAATTCGATCTTTGGCGTGGCACCGTAGGAGTAATCGTTGTGCGCCACGGCGTTGATAATCGCCTCGCGGATGGCGGTGGAGTCAATCATTTCCCGCTCTTCCCTTAACGGATAGCCGATTCGGGTAAAGACCGTGTTCTCTACATACACTCTATCCAGAACGGACTTCAGGGCTTTGACGACGGAGAAGTGGCCATAGTCGCGGTTTTCAGTGAGCTGATCTCGGTCGGTTCCTGCATATTTGGCCACCTGAAGGGAGGCACCGTTTTCATCGGCCAGCAAATAGGCTGCATAGTTAGGCTTTCCATCGGGAGTCAGAAGCTCCAGATTTTTCATGAAGGCAGCGTTGAGCTTCAGCCCTTTGGTGTCGTAATAGATGGTCAGTTGCTCAAAGCGCAGATCCTGGCGTGGTGAATCCATTCTGCCGATGGTATTACGAACGCGGCGGCCATACAGGGATTCAATCATCTCCTGCGTCATCGGTTCGGAAGCACTGCCAACGCGAAGAAAACAGCCTTTAGGCGTCATGCCGTATTTTTTCAGGTAGTAATTGATGGTGTGGGTTTCAACGTCATAGAGCAGCCCCATCATCTTCTGGGTGACCCAGATGTTTTCATCGGCGTAAACCGCTTCGCCGCCGCCATGGCCGCTGGCCGCAACAAAGGTCAGATATTCGGCCGCTGATGAACGGACGAGTGAGACCTCATTTTTCTTGGGAACTTGCGGTGGTTTGCTTTTGCTCATTTCCGCCTCCATCTCGTAACTGCGGACAGGAGAGGTTCGACTTCGTCGTAGCACGCTTCGATTCTCTGCTCGCCGACCTGACCGGTGAAAATCAGGAACTCGGCGGTGCCGTTGCGGATCAGCTTTGTAGGGCGGTCTGTCATGGCGCGTTTTCTCCCTTTGCGATGGCATCAAGCAGTCCGACACTATCGCAAGCTTCCAGAAACGGTTTCTTGAGAAAATTGCATTCCGCATACGGCTTGCTGGCCGCTTGCCGGCTTAGCGTCTTCAGAAAATCGGCGGGCGACTTGCCATCGCAATGCCATTCGTCCAAGATCTGCGTCAACCAGTACTTGCCATCGTTTTCCGCGCAGAACTTGGCTTTGTAGCGCTCTTCAATGCCGTACACGTCCTTCCATGTATTGATTTTTCCGTCGAGAGCGGCAGGGCCGAATTGCAGGTTGACGTCGGCAGGCGTCAAGTTCGCGATATCTGAGTGTTGCAAGGTCACTTGCAGTTCGATGGTATATAGCGTTGACGTGTAGGGATAAAAGACTGCGCGGCGCTGAGCTGTACCAGCCGGGTCTTTCGGTGTATAGGCTGGGTCTTTGCTGGTCTTGTAGCTGCTGTTGCACTGGTGGCAGGCAGGCACCAGATTGTGAAAATTGATCGAATTGAACGGGTACAGCGCCTTGGGTAGGTAATGGTCGTAGGCTTCGCGCTTTGTGTGGTATTCACCCAGCAGATCATTGAGGCCGCAGAACGGGCATTTACCCGCCTTGTTGGTGGTCACAAAGGCTTGA
>JAYTBF010000100.1:0-5131 GCA_043737175.1 Burkholderiales bacterium | reverse complement strand
CGCGCCAAGCAGCAGGAAAATGAACATGGTGATGGCATCAAAATAAAGATGCCCCTGTTGCGTCATCAGCGCCCAACTGCTGGCGACAAATGTGAGTGCCAGGGCAATGGCGACCGGCAAATCCATGCCGATGTGCGCAACCGACAATCCGCGCCATGCGGCGGTAAATATCGGACGCGCCGAAAACAACAACGCGGGCAGGGTCATGAGCCAGGCGGCCCAACCCATCAATTGTCGTGCATCAGTCGAAATATCGTCGGCAGAGGCAAAATAAAGCGGCACCGTCATCATCATCACTTGCATCATGGAAAGGCTGGCAACACCAAAGTGAATGAGTTGCCGGCGACGGCGGTGCAGACGGTTGGTATCACTCCCGGCATCATCAACCCGCTCGGCTTGCAGGCCGACACGCCGCAGCGCCGCGATAAAAATATCGGCGTTCGGGTGATCAGCATGAAGGCGCGCGCTGTGTGTGGTGAAGTTGACTTGTACGTCGCGCACCCCGGCAATGCGGTTGAGGGTATTTTCGGCAAGCCAAACACAGGCCGCACAGGTCAGGTTCGTCAAATACAGTGCCACGGCGTGGGCCGCATGTGGCGACGGCGCGCCATCGGTTGGCCCCGGTTCAGCCGTTGCAAGCGCTGGTAGAGGAGGCAAAATCTCATCAGGCTTGGTTGAGTACCCAGTGCGATGCCGATAAAAATCATCCATACCACTGTTGATGATTGTCGCCGCCACCGCCTCACAACCAACACAACACATGGGCTGATATTGATCATTCCACCAAATGCCCAATGTTGAGGATGCCGCAACCGGCAGGCCGCAATGAAAACACGCTGCGTTGGCGGTGGCGGCACATTTAACAATCTGCGCTGTGCGGATGACACCGGGGGCGAGGGCGTTCATGGTTTTGGCGTCAGCGCGTGACGCCGGAAAAAACCGACGTTATTGCGCTGGAGCAAATTTCCCCCAACACGGCAATATTCGCCAGTGAACCACTTCGAAGCAGACCAAAAAGGCCCAGAGCGACCACGATCGCACCTGCGGCAATGCGGATTTTTGGCCGTTGCGCCAGTCGGAGCAACGGTGCTGCGGCCATCCCTGCGGCAAACATCGCCGGCAGGGTCCCTAAGCCAAATCCAAACATGACCAATGCGCCGTTCTGGGCGCTGCCGCTTGCCATCGCCGTCGCCAGTACCGCGTATACCATTCCACATGGAATCCAACCCCATAACGCGCCAATCAAAATCAAATTACCCTGGCCGTGCGTGGGATTTGTGCGTAATAGCGGCGTCAACCAACGTTGCAGGCTTCGCCATAACACCTGACCCGCACGTTCAAAAGGTTCCAGTAGTCGTGTGTAACCGGCGATATAAAAACCCGTTGCAATGATCAGGCATTGGCCAACAATGAACAACAGCAAACGCAATGGCATGACATCACGCATGACCACCTGACCGGCCAACGAACCGGCAATGCCGGCCACCAGCGTGCCAGCAATGATGTAGCTGGCAATACGGCCGGCATTAAAGGCCAAACTGCCACGTGCCAATGCCCCGGCCTCGTCAATGGCCAAGCTTCGGTCGGATGATCCAAGCGCTGAAAATTTCAACAAGCGTATTGGCATGATCAAGCCGGTGGCAGCGGCGGCCGGACGTCGGCTGAGGACGCTGGCAACAGCCGTGCCACACATGCCAATACAGTGCAGGCTGCCGAGAAATCCGGTTAGTGTGGCGGCAATAAAAGCGCCGGCAACGCCGGGAATGATCTCCGCAGACAAATCAGATCACCTTTGAGAATCTGGCGCGCTCACGGTCATTTTTTAGATGGCGGTCAAAGATCATGGCGATGGCGCGCACCAGTAAGCGCCCGCGTGGGGTCACGGTAATCCATTCTGCATCCCAATCGACCAAACCATCGGCGCGCAACTCCGCCAAGGAAGCCAATTCGTCGGCGAAGTAGTCGGTAAATTTGATGAGGTGCGCCTCTTCGATTGCGTCGATCGACAAACTGAACTGGCACATCAGCGACTGAATTACCGAACGCCGCAACAAGTCGTCGTGGGTCAGTTGAATGCCGCGCAGGGTCGGCAATTCGCCGCGATCAAGACAATCGTAGTACTCATTGAGTGTGCGTACATTTTGGCTGTAGGTTGGGCCCACCTTGCTGATGGCGGTGATGCCAAGCGCAACCAGATCACAATCCGGCTGGGTTGAGTAGCCCTGAAAATTGCGGTGCAGGCGACCCTGGCGCGCGGCCACGGCGAGGCTGTCGTGTGGCAGTGCAAAGTGATCCATGCCAATGTGCACATAACCTGCCTCGGTCAGGCGTTGCATGGCCAGCATCATGATTTGTAACTTTGCTTCGGCAGTCGGCAAATCGGCGGAGACAATACGCCGCTGTGGTTTGAAGATGGTCGGTAAGTGCGCATAGCTGTACAGTGCGATCCGATCCGGTTGCAGCGCAATGACGCGATCAAGTGTTTTGCCGAAGCTGATTACGTTTTGTTTGGGCAGGCCATAGATCAAATCCATATTGATCGACGTCATGCCGTGTTTACGCGCGGCATTCATCACCGCGGCGGTTTCTTCCTCCGACTGAATACGATTGACGGCTTTTTGCACCTCAGGATCAAAGTCCTGCACGCCGATGCTGATGCGATTAAATCCGAGCACTGCCAAAGCGGCAATTTTCTGTTCGTCGGCACTGCGCGGGTCGATCTCGACCGAATATTCGCCGGGTGCCAGTTCGAAATGGCGCGCCAGACCCATCATCAGTGTGCGTAATTCCTCGGCAGATAAAAAAGTAGGGGTGCCGCCACCAAGATGAACTTGCTCGACCCGTCTTGGGCCGGCCATTTTGGCCGCCGTCATGGCGGCCTCGCGTTCGACATAACGCAAATATTTGGCGCTGCGGCCGTGATCACGCGTGGTGATCTTGTTACAGCCGCAATAAAAACAAATGGTGTCGCAAAACGGCAGGTGCACGTAAAGCGAAAGCGGCGAAGCGCTGTCACGAATGGTGCGATGCCCCAGTTCGGCCGCATGAATTGTCGCGCCGTGTGCCTCAACAAATCGGTCGGCGGTTGGATACGACGTATAACGTGGGCCGCTGTGGTCATAACGCCTGATGAGATCAGCGTCCATGACTAATTCATCGGAAGGGGCGGAATAATTGAGGCTTGGATTCATTTCTAGTCGGGGGCGAAAGTGGGTAAATCAGTTGAATTGCCTGCAAACCAGCCGGTGCAACCGGTGGCATGTGGTAGGGTGCAAATGCAGGGCTTTGCTTAGAAAACGACTCAGTCCGCGCATGTAACAATATTTTTTCGGGTGCCGTTGTGATCACGAATGCGTTGGTAGAATGATGAATGGGACTCAATTGTTTGTTTTGACTTAGATCAAACGACTCTTTGCAAACGATGAATTGACGGTGCTTCTTCCTAAAAATTTGTCCGAATTGAAAAAATGAAAATTGAAGCCCCACGATTGCGCCCCGCCCCGGTCGATGTTAATGCGCTTAAAACCGCCTGCAGCGACTGCAATCTGCGTGAAATTTGCCTGCCTGCGGGGTTGTCTCATGACGAGATCAATCTGCTTGACGAGTTGGTTTACACGCGCATAAAAGTGCGCCGTGGTGATGCCCTGTATCGGGCCGGCACTACCTTTAATGCCATCTACGCCATTCGCAGCGGATTTTTTAAATCGCGCGTGACCACACGCGACGGGCGCGAGCAGGTTACCGGCTTTTCAATGGCGGGGGAAATCCTCGGCATGGACGGGATTGCGCATAACGAACACAATTGTGACGCCGTGGCGCTGGAAGATAGTGAGATTTGCACCATCCCGTATGCCCATTTGGAATCACTGGCGCATGATTTGCCGTCGTTGCAGCATCATTTCCATAAAGTCATGAGTCGTGAAATTGTTCGCGAAAACGGCGTCATGATGTTGTTGGGTGTGATGCGTGCCGAGGAGCGGCTGGCGGCATTTTTGCTGAATCTTTCCCAACGATTAAACGTCCGTGGTTATTCGGCCATGGAGTTTAATCTGCGCATGACGCGTGAAGAAATCGGCAGTTATCTTGGTATGAAGTTGGAAACAGTCAGTCGGGCGTTTTCCAAATTTCAAACCGACCAGATCATTGAAGTGGATCAGAAACATATTCGTATCGTCGATATTGCCGGCCTCAGAAAAATTTACGCCCACCACAGTCAATAGTTAATTTGTTTCTCCCCGGGGCCGCAATGGTTCCCGGTCATTTTTGCCTGCCTATCCTATTTGCAGCACCTTCCATCTAAACGCTCGTTGAAAAGCGACGCGGAGGGATGGCTGCCGCGCCATTTTGTTGTGGTGCCAGACTGAAAGAGGATGATTTGCTTGTCTTTACCGGCAATGGATGGCGTCAGCGCGAACCCCTGCTGAATTCCGCTACACATTTAATGATTGATTACACCAATTGCCAGCTATGGCGGGCTAGTTGTGGGTGAATGCGTGCAAATGGCGTAAATGTCCGCGCGTTTGATCTTTGTCAATATGGCTTCGTTTTGTGCCCCTAAGATAACAACATTGGAATTAAAACGTGCTGTTTAGGGGACGATCAAATGGAAAAACGAGGACAGGCCATATCAGTATTGATAGTAAGCACGTTGGCCTTTACCGTGTGTTTTATGGTTTGGATGATGTTTGGCGTGATCGGCATCCCGATCAAGAAGTTGCTGGATCTCAACGAAACCCAGTTTGGCCTGCTGGTGGCCACGCCGGTGTTGACCGGCTCCCTGATCCGGCTGCCACTGGGCATGTGGACTGATAAATTTGGTGGCCGCATCGTTTTTTTCCTGCTGATGCTGGCAACCGTCATCCCGATCTACTTGATGTCCTATGCCACGGCATATTGGCACTTTTTGGTGATCGGCCTGTTTGTCGGTATGGCCGGTGGCTCGTTTGCGGTCGGAATTTCTTACGTCGCCCGCTGGTTTCCGCGTCATCAGCAGGGTTTTGCGATGGGTATTTTTGGTGCTGGCAATTCCGGTGCCGCGGTGACAAAATTTGTCGCGCCCGCATTGGTCTTGGGTTTTGGCTGGGCAATGGTGCCGCAGGTGTATGCCTTGGTCATGCTGGTCACCGCACTG
>JAYTBF010000099.1:0-5152 GCA_043737175.1 Burkholderiales bacterium | reverse complement strand
AACTAACGGTGTGTATGCCGTGACCCCGCAAACAAACACAGCACCGCTGGCACTGCTGACGGGTAAAGGCAAAACCCTCAAACCGGTCTGGGATCGTGAACAAACTCAAGTGGCATTTGTCAGTGATCGTGACGACGCGGGCGCAAAGATTCCTCAATTCAAGCTTTACCATTGGTTGCGCACGTCCCCCGTCGCAACAGAACGCGCCAGCGCAAGCACACCCGGATTTCCATCCGGCATGATCATCAGCGACAAGGGCAACATCGCCTTTTCACGGGATGGCAAAAAATTATATGTCCCGGCCGCACCGCCTACCAAACCACCGCGTCAACCCGAAACAGGACCGGCCGACGAGCAAAAGGTTGTTGCCGATCTGTGGCGCTGGAACGACGATGTGGTGCAGCCCATGCAAAAAGTCCGCGCCACCCAGGAGCGCAATCGCAGTTATCGCGGCGTGATTGATTTGGCCAGCGGCCGTTTTCAACAATTGGCAGACGAAACCATGCGGATCGTTACCATGAGTGACGACGGCTTGTACGCGCTCGGCAGTGATGATCGCCCTTACCGACGTCTGGTCGATTATCTCGGCACATACAACGATATATATGTAATCAACACCCAAACCGGCACACGTAAACTGGCACTCAAAAAATTGCGCGATAGCGGAAATTTTGCGCAAGGCCAGTGGGCACCGGATGGCAAACGGCTGATTTATTTTCAGAACAAACACTGGCATGCCCTTAACACCATTGACGGCAGCAGCAAAAATTTGACGGCCGGATTAAAGGTGGCTGTATTTAACGAAGAACACGACACACCGAGCCCGGCCGGAACCTATGGCACGGCGGGCTGGATCAGTGATAGCACGTCGGTATTAATTTACGATCGATTCGATGTGTGGCAAATCTATACGGATGGCCGCCCCGCTCAAAACCTCACGCGTGGTGAAGGCCGCAAGTCGAAAGTTCGCTTGCGTGTGCAACGCATTGACCCAGTGGACGAAGACGACGACGAACGCGGCATCGACCCCAAAAAACCGCTGGTATTACGCGGCGAAAGTGATGCGACCCGGGCGTCGGGTTTCTACCGAACTACGTTCGCATCCAGCAACGCGCCCGAACGATTGGTTTGGGGTGACAAAAATTATCGGTACGTCGGTCGCGCACATGATGCAAACGTGTACCTGACCACGGCGTCACGCTTTGACAACTTTCCAGACTTACACACCAGCGATGCCAATTTTGCAAACGCTAAAAAAGTCACGGATGTCGGCGCGCAAATGGCTGCGTTTGATTGGGGAACCAGCGAATTAATGTCGTTTAAAAACGCCAAGGGTGTGCCACTGAGTGCGGCCGTTTATAAACCTGCCAAGTTCGACCCAAAGAAAAAATATCCGCTGATGGTTTATATCTACGAACGGCTATCACAGGATGTCAATAGTTTTGTCAACCCGGCACCAAGCCAAAACATCAACCGCGCGTTGTACACCAGTAACGGTTACGTGATCCTCACGCCCGACATCGCCTACACAACGGGCCAACCGGGCAAGAGCGCTCTCGATGCCGTCTTGCCGGCGATCGACAAATTGGTCAAGCAGGGTTTCATCGATGAAAAAGCAATTGGTATTCAGGGGCACTCGTGGGGCGGCTATCAAATCGCCTGGATGGTCACGCAGACCAATCGATTTGCCGCCGCCGAAGCCGGTGCACCGGTCGGCAACATGACCAGCGCCTACTCCGGCATACGTTGGGGATCAGGAATGCCGCGCCAATTCCAATATGAACAACAACAAAGTCGTATCGGCAAAAGTTTGCAGGATGCGCCCGCCCTTTTCTTGGCAAATTCACCGGTGTTTCACATCGCCAAAGTAAAAACACCGTTGTTGATTCTCCACAATGACAATGATGACGCGGTGCCCTGGTATCAGGGAATCGAATTGTTTCTCGCAATGCGCCGTTATAACAAGGAAGCGTATTACTTCAACTACAACGGCCAGTTGCACGGCTTACGCAGGCGCGCCGACCAGAAGGACTTTGGACTGCGTATGCACCAATTTTTTGATCATTTCCTGAAAGGTGCGGCAAAACCGGAGTGGATGGAAAAAGGCATCAGCTATCTCGATCGAGAGGATGAAAAAGAACGATTCAACAAGCCCGCGAACGCAGTGGAGAAAAATATTGCAGCGGAAAAAAAATAGCACCGTAGAAATAAAATAGCCCGCGGGACATAAATATGTACAACTTCAGCAACAAGAGCGCACTCATCACCGGTGGCACCGACGGCATCGGTCTTGCCACCGCCAAAGGATTGGTTGCGGCCGGTGCCAAGGTTCTTGTTGTCGGTCGGGATGCCACCCGCGGGCAACGGGCCATCGACGGAATAAACAAGGTGGGACCGGGCGCGCACTATTTGTCGGTTGATGTCGCTGACCCGGCACAAGTTGAAAACATGGTAACGACCGCGATCCAACTATTCGGCCGTCTGGATTTTGCCGTCAACAATGCTGCAGCCGAATTTCCATTGGTGCCGACAGCGGATATTCCGATCGAAGCCGTCGATCGCAGTATTGCGGTTGATTTGCGCGGCGCCTGGTTGTGTATGAAATACGAAATTGAAGCGATGCTGAAGTCGGGTGGCGGCGCGATTGTGAATGTGTCTTCCGTGAATGGTTTTGCCAGCTCACCCAACGCCGCCATCTATAGCGCCACCAAACATGGCATGAACGGCCTCACCACCGCCGCTGCGCGCGAATACATCAGCAAAGGCATTCGCATCAACAGTGTCTGCCCGGGCGCGATCGAAACACCCCGCCGGCAAAGACGACTGGCTGGTTTTACACCGGAGCAAGTCAAGGCGCATTACGCCGAACAAACCGCGCGAATTCCCGCCAGCCGGGTGGCGCACGCCGATGAAGTCGCGGCCGGCATTTTGTGGTTATGCTCGGACGCTTCGTCGTATGTGGTCGGCCACCATTTGGTGATTGATGGTGGGTTGTCGGCCTAACGTGAACTTACGCATCTGTTGAAATGCCTGCAATCAAACACTGGCACTAATTGCACGAGCCGCCAGACAAACGATCCACCAAGGTGTAACGGGTGGTGGATCCGTTCACTTCACTTAGCGTAAACGCATCACCACTGTCTGCCGAAATCGGATTGACGTCCGGCGGCCACACCGGGCCGTTATCGTACGCCCAGGCCATTTTGTTGCCGGCCACACTCCATGCACCCATGATGGCAGTGGCATTGGGCGGCACATTTTGTGAAGGTTCGGCAATGAACCGGCCGTCGGCTTCCAACGTGACCAGATATACCATGTTGCCACGCGCGGCTGACCACACCCCTGAGTACCGACATCGCGCCACAGCGATCGGACTTTCCGCACTGGTGGAGGAACCGGCTGCCGCACCATCGGACGTCGAGCCAGCCGCAGTCGGTTTTCCACCAACCTTATTCAATTCACACGCGGCGTATTTATCGACCGTCGAGGCAGGGGATGTGGCGCGTTGGCCGGACGCCGCCTGATCCAGGCACTGCGCCTTTTGTTCGGCCTGTTTCCGAAACAAGGTCTTATAGGCCAATGGCACAATAATCAGCAGGGCAATGGTCCAGCCAATCACGCGCATTGTCCAAGTGGAACGGGTGGAAGTGTGGTCAGTCAGGGACATAGGCGAATGGGTTGAATTTGAATTCGAGCAGTTTAGCTTGATGTAGCGCAACAATAATCACGTTATTGACAGCGTGCTGAAATTAGGCGTAACGTCTAGCCACTCAGCCATGTCGGATGGTTTATTTTGCCCGATTTGGCTGATCACAACTCAACCAGAAATAACAATCCAACAAGAGTTTCCACAGCCACCCAGGGAGGTAATGATGTGTACGCAGCATATAGGCGACCCGTCGCCAGCAACGCTTTGGGCGTCGGTTGTTATTGGTAATATGAGCTGCAAAATCGGCCGCAACATTCTGACCGTCGTTTTGCCGCTCGCCCTATTTTCAGGGAACGTCGCGGCCCAACAAGTCATCGACAGTGTTGATCTTGATGGACTTGGAAAAAGCGCCATTGTCGTGCGCGCCACCACCACGCCGGCATTAAGAGCCGGCCGATATGCCGGTAACACCTTTACCTTTACCGATCTTGCAGACCCCGGCATCAATTTCCGTGTGCTCGGCGCAAACAAAATCGACGCGGGCGCAAAAAGTGATCTGTTGATTCAAAATATCACGCAGGGTGAATTCGGTGAAGCCCGCACCTTGCTGGATTTCGACCCAGACCGCGACCGATTACTGCGCAACGTCAAACGAACCTGGGATGTGCAAGCCGTAGGTGATCTCGATGGTGATGGTTTTGGCGATTTGGTGTGGCGTTACGTGGTCAGTGAATCACCCGATACCGGTGTTTCCTACATTTGGTTTACCGCCGGCGCACCGAATACCAATTCCACCATCCAAAATCCCAGCAATGTCACCCAGGTGCGTAAACGCGGTGGTGCGCCACTGACGTGGACCTTGTTGGGTGCGGCCGATATCAATGGTGACAACGCCGCTGACATGGTTTATATCAGTCCGGAAGGCGCGATACGGGTATTGATGGCCACACCCAACCGTACCTGTGCCAATCTGACAGCAGGCACCGTGCCCAGTGGTTTGACGGCGTTAAAATTCCGTAATTTCTCCGGCGATGGACGTGGCGATATTTTGTATCGCAATGCGGTGACCGGTGCGGTGCAACTGGCCAAACTGAACGCCAGCGGCCTGACCCTGCCAACCTACACCGGCGCACCCGACGATCAAAATGCATCGTGCACCAGTAGCACCCTGACGATCAGTAATACGGTGGTCACCCTGCCCAGCACCGATCCAAGCTGGCGGCTGTATGCAGTCGGCGATTTTGATGGCAATGGCATTACCGATATCGTCTGGTTGCAACCCTCCGGTCAACTGACACTTTGGTTGATGAATGCAGCGGGTTCCGGACCAACAATCGTCACCAATGCCGGTACCGCACCATTCACGGTTTCCTCCACACAAAGCGGTATCCTGACCGACGCCAAGGTTGCCGGTGTTGCCTACACCACGTCATCGGGTGTCAGCGGTGTGACCGACGCGAACGGCACCTATCGGTACAACGTCAACGACACCGTGACCTTCAC
>JAYTBF010000098.1:0-5156 GCA_043737175.1 Burkholderiales bacterium | reverse complement strand
TCGGTCGAAGCGTACAGCCTGTGAGTTTGCGGCGATGAAGGTTTTGTTACCCACCCCATTGGGCGAATACACCAACGGTTTGCGCGAGGTGCGCGCAGTCGGTGCCACGGTTGACGGTTTGCTGCACGATCTGGATCGGCAGTATCCTGGCATTCGTTTTCGAATGATCGATGAGCAGAGTCAAATTCGTCCGCACATCAAGATTTTTATCAATGCCGAGTTGGAACGCTCGCTAGCCCGGCCATTATTGGCGGACGATGAAGTGCTGGTGGTGGCGGCATTGTCTGGTGGATAGTGGTGGCCTATATCCGGCACAGCAATAGACGCATCATTAGGGCATCAAAAGGCACATCAAAAGACCCATCAAAACAAATTTATCAGGCTGATGATTAAGCCAATCTTCAGTCATACTTAGCCGCCGTGGTGATTCACGGCATTTTATTTTGCTGACGGCCTATTTTTATAGACACACAGCATCGAATACGCACGATAACCGAACCGACCAACCGCTCATGACCACACCCATCGATCCAATTGACGACCTCAGCGCCCGCCTTGGGTTGGCGCTGCATAAACAACAACTGATGCTGGTCACAGCCGAGTCGTGTACCGGCGGTGGTATTGCCGAGGCGATTACCCGTATTCCCGGTGCCTCGTCTTGGTTTGATCGCGGCTTTGTGACCTACTCGTACGAGTCCAAGGTGGATTCATTGGGCGTGCGGCGTGAGGACTTGGTTGATTACGGTGCGGTGTCAGAGGAAATTGTCACGCAAATGGTCGAGGGCGCCATCACCCATTCGCGCGCCCAAGTTGCGGTGGCGGTCACCGGCATCGCCGGCCCGGATGGCGGCATGCCAGATAAGCCGGTTGGCACAGTCTGGTTTGCTTGGAAATTCCCAAAAAAATCAATCATTTCAGAGGTTTGCCATTTTGAGGGGGCGCGGGAAGCGGTGCGAAAACAAACCGTTTTGCACGCCCTGTCGCGACTCCTGCATAATCTCGAGTAGACCTCCAAAGCCGGTTTTTCCGGCTTTCTTTTTATAAATCGCTTGCATTTGGTCATCCAGTCGGATACTGTACGAACATACAGACTGTATTTTCATACAACCCTTATTGTTCCTAATAATTGACTGGAGATGTGTCATGAACATGAAAGAACCCTTTATGGACGAAAACAAATCAAAAGCGCTCGCCGCCGCGCTTTCACAAATAGAAAAGCAGTTTGGCAAGGGCTCGATCATGAAGATGGGCGAGGGCAATATTGGCAACGATATTATTCCGGTCTCGACCGGCTCACTCGGCCTCGATATTGCGTTGGGTATTGGTGGCCTGCCACGCGGTCGTGTCGTCGAAATTTACGGTCCGGAATCGTCCGGTAAAACCACGCTGACCTTGCAGGTCATTGCTGAAATGCAAAAGACTGGTGGAACGGCTGCATTTATTGATGCCGAACACGCGCTTGATCCGACCTACGCCGCAAAACTCGGTGTGAATATCAATGACCTGCTGATTTCGCAGCCGGACAACGGTGAGCAGGCGCTTGAAATCGCCGACATGCTGGTGCGTTCGGGTGGCGTCGATATTGTTGTGGTGGACTCCGTTGCGGCGCTCACCCCCAAGGCTGAAATAGAAGGCGAAATGGGCGACTCCCACATGGGCCTGCAGGCGCGCCTGATGTCCCAGGCGTTGCGCAAACTCACCGCCAACATCAAACGCTCCAATACTCTGGTTATTTTTATTAACCAGATTCGTATGAAGATTGGTGTCATGTTTGGCAGCCCGGAAACCACCACCGGTGGAAATGCGTTGAAATTTTATGCGTCGGTGCGGATTGATATTCGCCGTATTGGTGCCATCAAAAATGGTGATGAGGTGATTGGTTCCGAAACCCGCGTCAAGGTCGTCAAAAACAAAGTTGCGCCGCCGTTTCGTACTGCCGAATTCGACATTTTGTATGGCGAAGGTATATCCCGAGAAGGTGAAATTATCGAGCTCGGTGTGATTCACAAAATTGTTGATAAATCCGGTGCATGGTACGCCTACAAGGGCGAAAAAATTGGCCAGGGTAAAGACAATACCCGTCGATTCCTGAAAGAAAATCCAGCGATGGCGCAAGAAATCGAAGCCAAAATCCGTGCCGCCGTGGGTGTGGGTGTGGGTGTTGCGGTGGGTGGGGGCTCCGACGAAAGCGAAGAAGTCGAAGAATAAATCCAGACCGATTGATATGTTTAACGCGATGAACCAGATGTTGCACT
This sequence comes from Burkholderiales bacterium, assembly GCA_043737175.1. GTDB lineage: Bacteria > Pseudomonadota > Gammaproteobacteria > Burkholderiales > Usitatibacteraceae > UKL13-2. Next base: position 2,901 of record JAYTBF010000098.1, on the reverse strand, counting down.
TGTGTGCAGCAGTTGGTTTATCCCGTCACAAAAGTTCGATGGTTGGGCCGAATGAGTGTGTACCTCTAGTGCGCATTATCGTTCGGCCTTTTTTTATGTTCTGAATTTATATTTTGTTCAGGACCGATTTGGGTGAAATTTTTAGCCGAACAAAAATGATCGACCCCAACCCCAGCCCCAGCCTCAGCTCCATCAAAAAGCCAGAAAATCGCGCATTAATTACCGCCTCGCTCAAGCTGTTGGCGTTGCGCGATATGAGTCGCATCCAGTTCGAACAAAAATTGGTGTCCAAAGAATTTAGCCGTGATGATATTGCCGCCGCAGTTGTCTGGTGCGAAGCCGAAGGCTGGCTGAATGAGGCGCGTTATGCAGAATCGCTTGCGCGCCGTTTGGCGCAAAAATACGGTGCATCGCGTATTGGCCAAACACTCAAACAAAAAGGTGTCGATGATGAAACTGCTGCCGATACGTTGGCGGCGATAAAAGACAGTGAATTTTTGCGGGCCCAGCAGGTGTGGGCACGAAAATTTGTCGACTTGCCAGAATCGGCCGAGGCACGTGCCAAACAAAGTCGTTATCTGCAATCGCGCGGATTCGCATTCGCGATCATTCGTCGCGTACTGGCCGGTGAGGTGGCAGAGGTCGAATGTGATGCAGATGCTGAGGTGGAGTAGATACGGGGGACGGGCAGACGAAAAAAATGCTGCAGCGCAGCGATTTTTACAATCGAAACTGGTCAAATGACCGGTTAGTCAGGGTCCGTTAAATAAAATCAGGCCGTATGAGGCGCGACAAAAAATGTTATGCAACGGTTCGGATTAATTCAATTGGTGCTTCTGAGCGGTGTGGCATAGCAGAGGGCAAATCACTCATGCTGGTTTTATTCGAGGCGCTGGACGTCCAGCGCAATAACTTATCACCGGCGTTTTGGTCTGCTGTCAGCCATATCAATGGCATTGCGGCAATGACAACCAATGATCCTAAAACAATTTGACGTCGAGTGAGCATGAAATTCCTAAACTTATTTGGTTTTTAATTAAGACGATACGTCGTCGTAATCAGTGTTTCCGTCAGGAGCGCCTTAAAACCCTGCGCCAAACGACCCCTGCGATTTTTTTTCCACCATTGGTTACATTAGGGCAGGCTAATTTAACATGGCTTTTGGCAAAGTCACCAGTGAATTTCTCAAATACCGCGCATACATTCGCGGCGTATAATTGGCGAAAATCGAAAGTTCGAAAAACGCAGGATTTTTACGTTCCAAGATCACTCAGGGTCACCCAGTGATCGCAAAATCAAGTGTGGGGTCGGTTGCAGCGTCACCCAATTGGAAAATTCCAATTGCTTGATAGTGCCAACGTAGAAAATATTATCGCAGGGCCCGGCCGTAAAAAGACAGCTGCCACAATAATTGACAATATTTGTTGCGCGGGCAAACTTGTCCGGGCTTTTTTAATTTTTTTCTTTGGCACCTATTTAAATGGCAAAAGTCACCCAATTAAACCCGAAGTCCAGTCCTCAAATTGTTGCGCTAAGTCATGAAGACGGCCGTAATCCAGGCACCAAATTTGACCCTGCACAGGTTCGGGATGTACGGGTCAACCGCAGCGCCATTGAGCGCCGTGCGGCGACCATGTCGACACGACGCACCGTCAAAAAGGATTGGCAAGCTGCCTGGTTGTTGCATGCGGTTAAAACAATTGATCTCACCACGCTTTCGGGTGATGACACCCCCGGCACAGTCCGACGTTTATGCGCCAAAGCGATGCAGCCGATTCGTGCCGAATTGTTAAAAGATTTACAATTGGGCGACATGAAGTTTCAGACCGGCGCGGTGTGTGTGTATCACGCCTTTGTTGCCACCGCGGTTGAGGCGCTGGCCGGCTCGGGTATTCCGGTTGCCGCCGTCTCGACTGGTTTTCCGGCGGGACTGTCACCGTTCCCACAAAAGATTGAAGAAATCAAAGCGAGCGTGCGTGATGGTGCGGCCGAGATTGATATCGTGATTTCACGCGAATACGTTTTAAACGGCGAGTGGCGCAAACTTTACGACGAAGTCAAAGCATTCCGTGAGGCCTGTGGTCCGGCGCACATGAAGGCCATTATCGCCACCGGTGAATTGGGCACGCTCAAAAACATCATGCGTGCCTCATTGGTGTGTATGCAGGCGGGTTCAGACTTTATCAAAACCTCCACCGGCAAAGAGCCGACCAACGCCACCATCGCCGGCTCATTGGTGATGGTGCGTGCCATCCGCCAATATCATGAACAAACCGGCATCAAAGTCGGCTTCAAACCCGCCGGCGGCATTCGCACCGCCAAACAAGCGCTTGATTGGATGATTCTGATGAAAGAAGAGTTGGGCGACGAATGGCTGCAACCGCATTTATTTCGTATGGGCGCATCGGCATTAATCAACGATATCGAGCGGCAGCTTGAGCATTTTGCGTACGGACGTTATGCGTCGATGCAATATCAGCCGTTGGGATGAGCTTCCGAGTATCCGCCCCTTCCCCCGCAATCGCGGGGGAAGGCTGGGATGGGGGTGTGTCCGCAAGCATCGCCCCCATCCCAACCTTCCCCCGTTGCCGGGGGAAGGAGCGGAGCGCAGCAATATCAAACAGCAACAAAACCCGCAAAGAAAGAGCGCATAAATGAAAGTCGCCCAACTCCTCAACACCCTCGAATACGGCCCCGCACCCGAAGCCGCCAAACCGGCGCTCGACTGGATCGCCGAGCACGAGGGTAAATTCAAACTCTTTATCGGCAACGAATGGAAAAATCCGTCCGGCAAGGAATGGTTTGATTCGGTTAATCCCGCCAACGGCAAAAAACTTGCCAGCATTGCGCAAGCCACCACGGCGGATGTGAATAACGCGGTGAAAGCCGCACGCAAAGCCT
>JAYTBF010000097.1:0-5175 GCA_043737175.1 Burkholderiales bacterium | reverse complement strand
TGCAATAAAAACAATCAAACAAATGACCAGCCGGTTACGCAGCTCGACCAGATGAGAAACAAAGGTGTCCTGAAGGTTTTCCGACATTTTTATTCGCTACAAAAGATGTCGACGCGGCGGTTCAATGCCGAGGTCAAACGATTGAATGGCCGACTCTGCCGAGGGGGCGGGGGCAGTTTTGAGAGGGAGGACTGCGGCGTGACTTGCAACGCCTATTGGCGTGGACTCGTTTGCAGTTGAAAATCCCTCTTCTTGTTTGGCTAGAAGTTCGGCCTGCGAAGGCGATGACAACGCGGGCGGCGAAGCAGATGCCGCTGTCGATGGCACACCGCTAGCTGCTTTGTGATCGGCAACGGCGTTTTTTTCGACCGCACGCGCTTCGCTTTCAAATGCGTTCGCCTGTTCGTTTACGGATTGTTCAAACGATTTGGCGGCGGAGGTGACTTCCTCTTTCATTTTAGCCAACTCGGAAAATTCCATTTCACGATTGATGTCAGCCTTGACGTTTACGACGTAACGCTGCAATCGACCAAACAAATGTCCGGCCGTGCGTGCGACCTTGGGCAATCGCTCCGGTCCAAGGACGACCAGCGCGACGACACCAATGACGGTAAGTTCGGAAAAACCGATATCAAGCATGGGAAATTAACAATTCTTTGCAGAAAGGGCGGGCAGTCGCCTAAATATATTTAGGACTTTTGTTTGTCCTTGACTTCGCCTTCAACCGTCACGCCAGCCTTCTCACTCAATTGCTCTGGTTTTTTCTCATCCTCGCCGCCTTTTACGCCGTCCTTGAACCCTTTTACCGCCCCACCAAGATCACCGCCAATATTGCGTAATTTTTTTGTGCCAAAAACAAGCAATACGATGACCAACACGACTAACCAGTGCCAAATGCTGAAACTTCCCATGATTTTCTCCTCGCTGAACTGAATAACAAACAGGTAAATAGGTGACCATCTGACGCATCCCAAAAACGCAATTGGACGGCGGCGATGATTAAAGCGTTATTGTAGCTGTCCATCCTGTACAAAACACGCCCGGGCTATGGTCGCAACCTAGGGCTGATTTGTACAAAAAAACAACTTGGATTGAGGTGGCGGGTGGGTGCCGCCAAACTTTGTCGACTGGAATTGGGCAATTCTTCACGCAGTCGAGGTCTGCGTTAGGACCGGCCCGCTATTGTTCGTAACGGTTCGCCTCCCGGGCGATTGCCAAACACATGAATATGTAAATGATACACCTCTTGGCCACCTTGGCGGCCGGTATTGATGGCGGTACGAAATCCATCGGTCAACCCTTCTTGTCTGGCGAGTACCGGCACCAACGCCAGCATTTTGCCGAGTAGGGCTGTATCCGCTGTGGTTGCGTCGGCGAGCGTGGCGATAAATTTTTTGGGGATAATTAAAAAATGGACCTCTGCGGCGGGACTGATGTCGTGAAACGCCAGCACATCGTCGTCCTCATAGACTTTTTCCGATGAAATTTGCCCGCTGATGATCTTGCCAAAAATGGTGGGATTTGTGCTGTCGTGCATTGCCATCATGTCCTCGCGTTTTTTTCGTCGATGCCAGACAACCCCTCGCGCCGTTGCAGTTCTACCAAAACGTCCGAGAGGGGGATTCCCTGATGCCCCAACATCACCAGAACATGAAACAACAGGTCGGCAGTTTCGTAAATGGTCGCGTCGCGGTCAGCGGATTTGGCGGCAATCACCGTTTCGGTCGCCTCTTCGCCGATTTTTTTAAGAATCGTATCCAAACCTTTGGCGTTCAATTTGGCAACGTAGGAGGTTTCTGCGGAGGCTTGCCGACGTGCCGCGATGACGGTTTCCAGTTGGTGCAATATGTCCTGATGCTTCATTGTTGATCTCGGTGAAACACAGCGGGGTCTTGCAGAATCGGGTCGGTGTCATTGGTCAAAACCAAAGCGCCGTTTTCTAGGCGATTAAAAAAACAACGGCGTCGGCCGGTATGGCAGGCAATGCCGCCGGTTTGTTCGACTTTGATCAGGATGGTGTCACCGTCGCAATCGAGTCTGAGTTCTTTGACATGCTGAATGTGTCCGGACGACTCGCCCTTTTTCCAAAGCGATTGGCGTGAACGCGAGTAATAGTGTGCCTCACCCGTTTGAATCGTCAACACCAATGATTCCCGGTTCATGTAGGCGAGCATTAAAACTTCGTTGGACATGACATCTTGGGCGATTGTCGGCACCAGTCCGTCGGCATTCCATTTGACAGCGTCAAGAATCATTGTTTGCGCAACTGTATTCATTGCGTCCGCCTTTTTAAATTCACCGCCTGACCTCAATGCCGCGATTGGCCATATGTGCTTTTGCCTGGCCGATGGTGTACTCACCAAAATGGAAAATGCTCGCGGCGAGCACGGCGTCGGCGCCGCCGAGTGTGACCCCATCTGCCAAATGGTCCAGTGTTCCCACGCCGCCTGAGGCGATCACAGGGACACGCACCGCCTCAGCCACGGCACGGGTCAATGCCAAATCAAATCCGGACTTGGTGCCGTCGCGGTCCATGCTGGTGAGCAAAATTTCACCGGCGCCCAGATTTTCCGTCACGTGTTTCGCCCATTCAACCGCATCTAACCCGGTTGGTGTTCGGCCGCCATGGCTAAACACTTCCCAGCCCTCGCCATCCTTTTTTCGCCGTGCGTCGATGGCAACAATGATCGCCTGTGATCCAAAGCGATGGGCCGAATCAAACACCAGTTGCGGATTGTTGATCGCAGCAGTATTGATGCTGACTTTGTCCGCACCCGCATTCATCAAGCGTCGAATGTCGTCCACTTGCCGCACGCCACCGCCAACCGTCAGCGGAATAAAAATCTGATCGGCCACCTTGGTTATCACTTCCAGGATCATGTCACGCTGATCGGAGCTGGCGGTAATGTCGAGAAAGGTAATTTCGTCGGCACCGTCGTCATTGTATTTTTTAGCGACAGTCACCGGATCACCGGCGTCACGTAGGTTGACAAAATTGATGCCTTTCACCACGCGGCCGGCATTCACATCCAAGCAGGGAATAATCCGTTTGGCTAACATGGGTTGCGGGCGTCGGATCGGCCAACAGGCGAAATCAGGACGCAGCCTCTTGCGCCGCTCTGAAATCAAGCGTGCCATCGTAAATGGCCCGACCGGTAATGACGCCCATAATGCCCTCGGCCTCAACCAATTTCAATTTTTTTACGTCCGCCAGATCATTCAAGCCGCCCGAGGCGATCACCGGCACCGTCAGCGCCTGCGCCAATTTAACGGTTGCCTCAATATTTACGCCGGTCATCATGCCATCGCGGCCGATATCCGTATAAAGCACAGCCTCGACGCCGTAATCTTGAAAGCGTTTGGCCAAATCAATCACATCATGCCCCGATAGTTTTGACCATCCGTCGGTGGCGACCTTGCCTTCCTTGGCGTCCAGCGCAACCACGATGTGGCCTGGGAAAGCGTCGCAGGCTTCGTGCAAAAAACCTGGATTTTTTACCGCCGCCGTGCCGATGACAATATAGGTGACGCCGGCGTCAAGGTATCGCTCAATGGTGTCTAGATCACGAATGCCACCGCCAACCTGAATGGGAACATCATCACCCATTACGGAAATAATTTTTTTAATAGCGGATTCATTTTTTGGTTTGCCGGCAAAGGCACCGTTTAAATCGACCACGTGTAATCGTTTGCAGCCGAGGTCTTTCCAGCGCAATGCTGTTGCCTCAGGATCGTCAGAAAAGACCGTGGCGCGTTGCATGTCGCCTTGTTCCAAACGGACGCAGTGGCCGTCCTTGATATCGATGGCGGGAATAATCAACATGGCAATTTGGCTGGATTGGAATGCGCGGGAATGGGCAATGATAGCGTGGTGATTACGGTTTTACGGACAGGAAATTTTTGTAAACGGTCAAACCTGCGTGATGGCTTTTTTCTGGATGGAACTGTGTAGCGAAAATATTAGCGCGCCCGACGGCTGCCGTAAAGGACTCTGTGTAGGTGGTTGTTGCGGCAATGATGCCTGAATCGGTTGGCGCACAGAAATACGAGTGTACGTAATAGAAGCGCTCGCCGGAGGCAAGACCCGCAAACATTTTATCGGCGTAAGCGTTGTCGAGGTTAAAAAACACCTCGTTCCAGCCCATATGCGGCACTTTTTGTGAGGGGTCTGACGGACGAATTTTTTTAACAGAACCACCAAATATGCCTAGCCCGGGCGTATCGCCCTCCTCAGAGTGGTCAAAAAGCATTTGCATGCCAATACAAACTCCAAAAAATGGTTTTGAGTTGGCAGCATCGCGTATTGTTTGTTCCAGTCCGCTGTTTTGCAAATGGCGCATGCAGTCTGGCATGGCACCCTGGCCGGGGAATACCACCCGGTCTGCCGCCCGAATGGTTGCGGGTGACCCGGAAATATTCACATGGGTGGGAATGCCGGATTCGCGCGCCGCAAACTCGAAAGCCTTAGCGACGGATCGCAGATTGCCCATACCAAAATCAACCACAACCAGTTTTTGCATAAAAAGTTAAGACGTGAAAAACCTGTCGATTAAACGCGAAACTGCCGCAAAATCTGTGGCAAAAGCCTCTGGGAACGGCAAAAATCGACATTAGTTGTTGATTTTCCATAGATATTTAGCCCGGGCGGACCGTGGCCAAATACAGCGGGAACACGGGTAAAGGAAAACTGCTATTTGCTTTTTTACTCTGACTGGCTATAATACTAGGCTTCGCGCAATTTTTATGCGCGTTTTCATTCAATTTGAGTTGATTCTGGAATATAGCCATGGCAAATATTAAATCCGCCGCGAAACGCGCCAAACAAGCCGTCAAACAACGTGCGCACAACATGGCGCAGCGTACCGAACTTCGCACCGCGATCAAAAAAATCGTTGTTGCTGTTGCCAAGGGCGACAAAGCTGCAGCTGAGGCCGCGTACCAAGCCAACGTCAGCACCATTGACTCTATCGCCGACAAAAAAATTATTCACAAGAATAAGGCGGCACGTCATAAGAGCCGTCTGACCAAGGCTATCAAGGCAATCGGCGCAACTGCAACCGCCTAGTTTTATTGGCAATACCAATGCTCGGTAAGTCTGGGCAATGAGGTATACGTATTAAAAAACGCCGCAAGGGAAACCTTCGCGGCGTTTTGTTTTGCGGGTGCGATCTGAAG
>JAYTBF010000096.1:0-12089 GCA_043737175.1 Burkholderiales bacterium | reverse complement strand
AATATTGCCAAAACCATGCCATTTTTCGTTGGCCTTGAGCATCCATTGTTCACGACTGCCCATGCCACTTTCGGCGAGCTTGTCGGGGCCCCACACCTTGAACCACCAATCTTTGCCAAATTCGGCATCAACCTTGCGCATGGCGCGGCGAAAATCGAGAGCTTCCGAAATCGATTCTTCAACCAAGGCGGTACCACCGGGTGGTTCCATCATGGCGGCGGCAACATCACACGACGCAATGATCGCGTATTGCGGACTGGTCGAGGTATGCATCAAGTACGCTTCATTAAATCGGGTGCGGTCGAGCTTTACTGTTTCGGATTCCTGCACCAGAATCTGTGACGCTTGGGAAATACCGGCGAGTAATTTATGCGTCGAATGAGTGGCAAAAATCATCGCGTCTTTGCAGCGCGGCCGACCGTTGTTGACGTCGCCGATGGCGTGCATATTTTTGTAGAACTGATGGAATGTTGCGTGTGGCAGCCAGGCTTCATCAAAATGCAGCGTCTCAACACGGCTGCCGAGGGAATCCTTGAGCATTTCGACGTTGTACATCACGCCGTCGTAAGTCGACTGGGTGATGGTGAGGATGCGCGGCTTGGCTTTTTTGTCGGTGATAAACGGGTTGGCGTCAATTTTCCGCTGGATACTCTCGACCGAAAACTCCTCCAGCGGGATCGGCCCGATGATGCCCAGATGATTGCGCGTCGGCATCAGGAAAATCGGATTGGCACCGGTCATGATGATCGAATGCAAAATCGATTTATGGCAGTTGCGGTCAACAATCACGGTGTCGCCCGGTGCCACATTGGCGTGCCAAACCATCTTGTTGGATGTTGAGGTGCCGTTGGTGACAAAGAAACAATGATCGGCGCTAAAAATGCGCGCGGCGTTGCGTTCCGATGCAGCCACCGGACCCGTGTGATCAAGTAATTGCCCCAGCTCTTCGACGGCATTACAGACGTCGGCACGCAACATGTTTTCACCAAAAAACTGATGAAACATTTGCCCGATGGGTGACTTCAAAAACGCCACGCCGCCTGAGTGACCGGGGCAATGCCATGAGTACGAACCATCCTGGGCGTAATGCACCAGCGCCCGGAAAAACGGCGGTGCCAACCCATCGAGGTAGGCCTTTGCCTCGCGGATGATGTGGCGCGCCACAAACTCTGGCGTGTCTTCAAACATGTGAATAAAACCGTGCAGCTCACGCAGAATGTCATTGGGCAAATGCTGCGAGGTTTTGGTTTCACCATAAAGGTAAATCGGAATATCGGCATTCTTGAAGCGAATCTCTTCGATGAACGCACGCAGATTCAGCACCGCCGGGTCAAGTTCTGGCCCTGGCGTGAACTCTTCATCGTCAATCGACAAAATAAACGCGGACGCACGGCTTTGCTGTTGTGCAAATTGTGACAAATCACCATAACTGGTCACGCCGAGTATTTCCATGCCCTCGGTTTCAATTGCAGCGGCCAACGCACGAATGCCCAGACCCGAGGTATTTTCAGAACGAAAATCTTCGTCGATGATCACGATTGGAAAGCGAAACTTCATTTAAATTCTTTCGGCTGGAACAGCGTCAACATAAGTATTTCAATATGATTGTGTGCAACTGGGCGAATTATAAGCAGTGTTGTTAAAAAATAGTCGATTAAAACGACTCATCACCAGTAAGAAACCGCCATTTGCCAACCGGCAGATCGCCAAGTTTGATCTTGCCAATGCGAATTCGTTTCAGTCCGGTCACTGTCAGTCCGACCGCCTCACACATACGGCGGATTTGGCGTTTTTTACCTTCACGCAAAATAAAATTTAACTGGTCTTCATTCTGCCATTTCACAATGGCTGGTTTCAGCACTTCGCCATCTAACGAAAGGCCGTGATTGAGCAGCTTGAGATCAGCCGCAGAAAGCGTCCCCTCGACCCGCACCAAATACTCCTTATCAACCTCGCTGTTTTCACCAATCAATTGTTTGGCGATGCGACCATCCTGGGTCAACACCAAAAGGCCGGTCGAATCGATATCGAGACGGCCCGCCGGCGCGAGACCACGCCGATGCTCCGGATGAAAGCGCACTTCGTCCGTTTCGAGCTGATTTTCCGCCACCGCCAACACGCTGGCCGGTTGATAACCATCTTCCGCCTGACCAGAGACATAACCCACCGGTTTATTGATCAAAATGGTCATGCGCATTTCCTGCATCGCCGCCGCTTCTTGATCCAGACTCAGTTTGGCCGTGGGCAGGACACGGGTACCTAATTCGCTCACCCGTACTCCATCGGCCAATACCCAGCCGCGCGCAATATAACTATCGGCCTCCCGACGCGAACATAGTCCTTGTTCGGAAAGCAATTTGGAAACACGAATCATGCCGTCCGGTTCGCGCGGTGGCGACGCCGGCACCACCGGCTTGCTGTCGTCACGAACGCGCTGATCGCGCATCTTGCCACCGCGCCGCGGGTCGGTGGAACGGCGACCATCGGATTGGCTTTGCAATTTGCCGCGGGCGTCTGCCGGCCGCCCGGTTCGTTGGCCTGCGCCGGGTTCGGTCGAACGCCCGGTTCGATGGCTTGCGCCGGGTTCTGTCGAACGCCCGGTTCGATGGCCTGCGCCGGGTTCAGTCGAACGCCCGGTTCGATGGCCTGCGCCGGGTTCTGTCGAACGCCCGGATCGTTGGCTTGCGCCGGGTTCGGTCGAACGCCCGGCTCGTTGGCTTGCGCCGGGTTCGGTCGAACGCCCGGATCGTTGGCTTGCGCCGGGTTCGGTCGAACGCCCGGCTCGATGGCTTGCGCCGGGTTCGGTCGAACGCCCGGCTCGATGGCTTGCGCCGGGTTCGGTCGAACTCCCGGTTCGTTGGCTTGCGCCGGGTTCGGTCGAACTCCCGGATCGTTGGCCTGCGCCGGGTTCGGTCGAACGCCGGCGGCGCACCGCGCCGTCACCACCCTCATCGGTCGCGGCTGGTGCGTCGGGCGCGGGTTCAAATAACGTCCGTCCATCGCGACGTGCGGCTTCTTTGGCGCGGGTCGAAAACACACGCTCGACAAAAGGTTTTTTTGACGTGGTTGTGCTGGCCGAGGTTTTACGGCCCAACGTAATGGTTGGTTTGGCTGGAATTCGGGGCTTGGCGGATTTTGGTTTGACGTCTGACGACACGGAAGCTCACTAACAAGGCAGTAAATTGCCATTATCGCGCGAATATGCTTAAATTCGCCCCTCACCGAAGTTGGGCGGTTAACTCAGCGGTAGAGTGCCACCTTCACACGGTGGAAGCCACTGGTTCGATCCCAGTACCGCCCACCAGCATCGCCAGTAAAATAGTCACGGTTGATGCCCGTTGCATGAAATTGCCAATCTTTACGGTGATTCCTCCAGTCGTTGATCCGTAATGACCTTTTTTGCCCGTGCCAGACGCTTTACCAGCGCAGGACCCCGCGCGACGGCCACACCGACCGATAACACATCAATCATCATCAGGTGCACCAAACGTGACGTCATCGGCACGTATACGTCTAAATCCTCGGGAACGTCTGCATACAATGCTACGCTCGACAATTGCGCCAACGGCGACCCGCTGGCGGTAATGGTGATGACGGCGGCACCCGCGTCGCGCGCAATTTCGACACTTCGAATCAGTTCTCGTGTGCGGCCGGTGCCAGAAATGGCAACAACCACATCACCCACCCCCAAAAGAGACGCAGACATGGCATGCACATGTGGGTCTGAATAGGCTACCGCCGGCGCGCCCAGTCGGAAAAATTTATGTTGTGCATCCATCGCCACAACGCCGGAAATTCCCTGACCGTAAAACTCGATCCGTTTGGCCTTGGCCAGCAGACTCGTGGCGCGTTCCAGCGCATCCGGATCAAGATGGTTGCGGACCGTCACCAAGGCGGCGATGCCGCGATCAAACACCTTGGCACCAATGTCCGCCATTGCATCCTGGCTGCCCACGTCATGGTGCACAAACGGTACGCCGTGCGCGAGGCTTTGCGCCAACCGCAACTTAAAATCACGATAGCCGCTAAATCCGGCGGCGAGACAAAAACGCGCCACCGTCGGCTGGCTGACACCAGTACGGGCGGCAATATCCGGAAACGATAGTCCGATGACCAGATTGGGATGGCGCAGCACAAATCGCCCCACCGTTTGCTCGGAAGGACGCATATGCTCAATGAGCGCCTCAATCCGGTCCAATAAGGTCATGGGCCGGACATCCTTTTCCAGAGCGGATGATTTACCACCCCCAGGCCCACGGCCAAGACCAACCACAGCTTGACCCGGCGCAGCCATTGATTTTGCCAAGCGGGAAACGGATACGTTTTTCGGACGATTAGCAGCCATAAAACTCATTGTGGTGACAAAAAACGTGTGCCCAAATTGGGCGCGCTACGTACGCCAATATTCGATCAAATCATGTAGATTGTCAACATATCCAGCCCAAAGCAGCCGCTCGGCAACAATGACGCCATTCACTTTTGCTATACAAAACTTCGTTTTACGCCAACTTCAGCAATGATCACCATTGACTAATCCCTGTTGATTTTCTACAATGGTTTGTCAAGCGGCAGTCGGCGCCAACAGACCGACACCAACAGACGGCAACATTTAAGGAGCATGCATGGCAACGCACCTAACAGTGGAAAAAATTACCGAAGGGGTGCGCCACCGCAGCGCCCCCACCCGTGCGGCGTATTTGCGCCGCGTCGACCAGGCGCTGGTATCCGGCGCCACACGCGGACGCATATCCTGCACCAACCTTGCCCACGCATTCGCCGCCGAAGCGCCACCAGACAAGTTACGGCTGCGTGAAATACGCGCGCCAAATATCGGCATCGTCTCAGCGTACAACGACATGTTGTCCGCCCACCAACCGCTCGCTCGATTTCCGGAAATCATCAAAACGGCCGCAAGGCAGGTCGGTGCCACCGCGCAGTATGCAGGCGGCGTGCCGGCAATGTGTGACGGCGTCACGCAAGGGCAACCGGGCATGGAACTGTCGTTGTTTTCGCGTGATGTGATTGCACAAGCGACCGCGATCGCCCTTTCGCACAATGTGTTTGACGCGGTTTTGTGTTTGGGTGTGTGCGACAAAATTGTCCCCGGCCTGTTAATCGGCGCATTGCAGTTCGGTCATTTGCCCACCATCTTTGTCCCAGCCGGCCCCATGACCAGCGGATTATCGAACGATGACAAAGCCAAAATCCGTCAGCAATTTGCCGAAGGCAAAATAGATCGTTCGGCGTTACTCGAGGCCGAAAGTCGCGCCTACCACGGTCCTGGAACCTGTACTTTTTACGGTACCGCCAACAGCAATCAGTTGCTGATGGAAGTCATGGGTTTACATTTGCCGGGTGCCGCCTTCATTACCCCCAATACGCCGTTGCGCGACGCGCTGACGGCCGCCGCAGCACAAAGGGCCGCGGCCATCAGCCATCTCGGCAACGAATACACGCCTCTTGGAAAAATGATTGACGAACGCGCCATCATCAATGCGATTGTTGGCCTGCTCGCAACCGGTGGATCGACCAATCACACCATTCATCTCATCGCGATCGCGCGCGCGGCCGGCATCATCATCAACTGGGACGACTTTGACGAGCTTTCGGCCGTTGTGCCATTACTGGCACGCATCTATCCAAACGGCAGTGCCGACATCAATCACTTCCACGCAGCTGGTGGCACTGGTTTTGTGATTCGCGAGTTGTTATCGGTCGGGTTGCTTCACAATGACGTGATGACTGTTGTTGGCAAATCACTATCCCGCTACACCGAGGAGCCGAAACTTGTTCATGACAACAACATTGTCTGGCAAACCACACCTTCCCAATCGGGTGACCAAGATGTGCTGCGTCCTGCAGCCAACCCCTTCAGCCCCGATGGCGGCTTGCGGTTGCTGCGTGGCAATTTAGGCCGCGCCGTCATCAAGGTTTCCGCAGTCAAACCCGAACATCGGGTTGTCGAGGCGCCGGCATTGGTGTTTGACGATCAGGACGACGTATTGGCCAGTTTTAAGCGCGGTGAATTACAACGACATTTTGTCGCCGTGGTGCGATTCCAGGGGCCGCGTGCCAATGGCATGCCTGAATTACACAAACTGACACCGGCTCTTGGCTCATTGCAGGATGCCGGCTTTCACGTCGCGCTCGTCACCGATGGAAGAATGTCGGGCGCGTCTGGCAAGGTACCGGCGGCGATTCATGTCTCGCCTGAATGTCTCGCGGGTGGGCCGTTGGCCAGAATCCGCGATGGCGACATGATCCGCTTGGACGCCAATGTCGGCACGTTGGCGGCGCTGGTGAGTATAGAAGAATGGGCGGGTCGCACGCCGTCCACTGCTGATCTTTCGCGAAACCAGTTTGGCATGGGTCGGGAATTATTTCAGTCTGCACGCGCGGTCGCCCTAATCGCCGAAGAAGGTGCCGGCACGTTTGGCACCACCGTCGAACCCGTACCATTTTCTAAAACCGAATCGGCAAAGGTGGGGGCGCACCCATGATTTCTGTCCGTGAAATTCTCGCACTGAGCCCGGTGATGCCGGTGATTGTGCTTGATCGTGTTGACGATGCCGTTCCGCTGGCGATGGCACTGGTCGCTGGTGGCATTCGTGTACTGGTAGTGACCATGCGAACGCCTGCGGCGCTCGATTGCGTGCGCGCCATATGTGCCGCCGTTCCGGATGCCATTGTTGGCGTTGGTACGATTGTCAGCATGGCCGACATGGATGGCGCACAAGCTGCGGGCGCAAGATTCGGCGTCAGTCCCGGCGCGACACCGGAATTACTTGCCCACTCGATCTCATCAGGATTTCCATTCCTGCCTGGAACCATGACCCCATCTGATGTGATGCGCGCACTTGATGCTGGATTTACAGCCATGAAATTGTTTCCCGCAAAACAAGCCGGCGGCGTCGAGATGCTCAAAGCAATTGGCGGCCCCCTACCGCAGGCACTGTTCTGTCCCACTGGCGGCATTGACGCCGATTCGGCCGCCTCCTACCTCGCGCTAGCCAATGTTGCCTGTGTTGGTGGTTCATGGTTATCCCCAGCCTCGCTGATAGCCAGCAAAGATTGGGCCGAAATTCAACGCCGCGCAGCCGAGGCGGCAAAACTTTCCGAATACCGTACGACCCGATAAACAAATTACTCCGAAAGCCATATGACTACAAAAAACGCCCCTCCAGATTGTCGCGCCATGGTGTTGTTTGGTGCCACCGGCGATCTGGCCAAACGCATGCTTTGGCCATCACTTTATGCCCTCGACAAAGATGGGTTGTTACCGCAAACCTTTCAACTGATTGGAGCCGCCACTTCCAATCTGTCAAATGAGGCGTTTATTGAAAAGGTCAGAGAGTCTGTCCAGTCCTCTGCGAATTCGGCAATTTACGACGAAACATTTTTTGCCACCTTCGCCAAACGAATTAGTTATGTGACCGTCAATATTCAGGTGACGGGCGGATTAGATTCAATCAAACAGGCGCTCGTTGCCGGTGCCGGTGGTGTGATGTTTTATTTGTCCACCGGACCACAATTATTCGGGCCGATCTGTCTGGCCCTGCGCGACGCCGGTTTGGTCGATAAACTTTCGCGGATCACCATTGAAAAGCCGATCGGCACAAATACTGAAACCGCTCGCCAGGTTAATGAGGACATCGGCGCGGCCTTCGATGAAAATCAGGTGTTCAGGATTGACCACTACCTCGGCAAAGAGCCGGTGCAGAATCTATTGGCGCTACGATTTGCCAATTCGATTTTTGAACCGCTGTGGAACGCCAATGCGATCGAACAAGTCCAAATCACTGTCGCCGAAACGGTGGGCGTTGGCGGTCGCTGGGGATTTTACGACAGCACCGGTGCCATGCGAGACATGGTGCAAAGCCATATGCTGCAATTGTTGTGTCTGGTTGCAATGGAACCACCGGCAAGTTTCACACCATCCGCCGTGCGTAACGAAAAGGTCAAAGTGTTATGGTCACTGCGGCCCATTACCGGTGCCGACGTTGCCACGCACACGGTGCGCGGTCAATACACAGCCGGCTTCAGTGGCGGCGCGTCGGTGCCTGGTTATCTTGAGGAAACGAGCGCAACCGGCGCCAGTAATACCGAATCGTTTGTCGCGTTAAAAGTGGAGGTCGACAATTGGCGATGGGCAGGCGTCCCGTTCTATTTGCGTACCGGTAAACGATTGCAAAAACGTTGCAGCGAAATCATGATCCAATTCAAACCCGCGCCCTACAATATCTTCGCCGGCATTGGCGCAACACTTGCCCCCAATGCCCTGCTGATTAAATTGCAACCGGAAGAAATGATTACGCTGACCCTGATGCACAAAAAGCCTGGATTGAACGACGTGACGCTGGGACAGGTACCTTTGAATCTGTCGGTCGGTGAAGCATTTGGAAAATCACGGCGACGTATCGCCTATGAACGCATGTTACTCGACGTGTTGAAAAACAATTCGGCGCTGTTTGTACGTCGCGACGAAGTCGAAGCCGCCTGGCAGTGGATTGACGGCATTATCGACGGCTGGCGCAGTACCGACCAACAGGTTAAGCCGTACGCGGCCGGTAGTTGGGGGCCCAGCGCTTCAATCGCATTAACCGAACGCAACGGACATTCCTGGCACGAATAAAACCAGCGCAAACTTTTCGAAACGGCGATGGATTTCGGATTCGTCAGGCACAAGACAGGCCGCTGAGCCTGTCTTGTATCCAGATCTACCCACTATTCCTCAATCCAGCGGCCAACCCGTTAATCGTGAGGTGAATGGCCCGTTTGGTTTTTTTATCCGTCTGACCCGCCCGATACTGTCTTAACAAATCGACCTGCAAATGATTGAGCGGATCTAAGTACGGGAAACGGTTGCGAATGCTGCGTTCGAGCGCTGGATTGCCTTCTAAAAACGCATTGGCACCGGTAATGGCACGCAACATTTCAACCGTTAACCGCCACTCTTGCTTGATGGTTGAAAACACGCGATCCGCCAACTCCCGATCTGGCACCAATTCTGCATAACGCGCCGCAATCACCAGGTCGGTCTTGGCCAGCACCATATCCATATTCGACAACACCGTTTGAAAGAATGGCCAGTCTTTGTACATCCCGCGCAGGATCACCAGCCCGGCATCACGCCCACCAGGAACTGATTCGAGCCACGCCTGCATGGCGCTGCCAAATCCATACCAGCCGGGAATCGATAACCTGCATTGACTCCAACTAAAAACCCATGGAATGGCACGTAGATCGGCAATCGATTGTGAAGCCGTGCGTGATGCCGGTCGACTGCCGATGTTGAGCCCGGCAATTTCGCCCACCGGTGTGGCGCCTCGAAAGAAATCGACAAATCCGGGCGTTTCATAAACTAGTTGTCGGTAAACCTGACACGCATTTGTGGAGAGCTGATTCAAAACCTCTTGCCACTGCGGCCGGTCATGGTGGGTGGTGTCCGAAAAATTTGCCAACAACGCGGCCGAAATGAGGGTTTCAAAATTTCGCCGGCCAAGAACCGTATCAGAATATTTTGCGGCGATCACTTCGCCCTGCTCGGTCATGCGCAAACCAGCCGCACAACAACCGTCCGGCTGGGCAAGAATGGCCTCAAATGTCGGACCACCGCCGCGACCAACGGTACCACCACGCCCATGAAACATGCGCAATTTGACCTTTGTTTCGCGGGCAAGCGCAACAAGCCCCTTTTGCGCACAATAGAGCTGCCAATTTGCCGTCAGGTAGCCACCGTCCTTGTTGCTATCTGAATAGCCCAACATGATTTCCTGCAAGTTCTCCTGACTTTCCAGCAGTTGTCGATAAACCGGCAACTGGAAAGCGGCACGCATAATTCTCTCAGCCGCCTGTAAATCGGTAATGGTTTCGAACAACGGGACAATGCCGATTTTGAGCTGCGCACGACCATCCCGAAATGTGAGCGAGCCTGTTTCTTTTAACAATAGACCAACCTCAAGAAGGTCACTGACGGATTGCGCCTTGGAAATAATCGCATGCGGAACCGCATCACAACCCAAGCGTTGGTTGATATCTGCCGCCGCCTGAAAAACAGCCAACTCACCAATAACCACTTCGCCGTATTGTTCCGACGGGATCCGCAATGGCCGAGGATTGGTCAGCTCCTGCAACAACACCGCGACGCGCCCCTCTTCGTCCAACTCAAGATATTTTGTTGCCACACCCGCTTTGGCAAGCAATTCTGCCACTACCACTTCGTGCACATCTGCGTTCTGTCGCAAATCAACCGACGCAAGATGGAAACCAAAAATATCAACTGCGTAGCGTAATTGCGCCAATCGCCCCACCGCAAAAACGGTATCGCTGTGGGTTGCCAATGAATTGGCAATCACATCCAAATCTGCGGCAAACTCTTGTGTATTGGCATAGGCCGGCAGCGCAACACCCGGCTTGCGAATCGGTGAGGCACCCGCTAATCCCATCATGGTCGCGGCAAGGCGTGCGTACACGCCAATCAGCGCCTGCCGATAAGGTTCATCTTGACGATGAATGGATGTGTCTCCAGATTGTTGCGCCAATTTCATAAGCGCCGCGGTCGGCGACACCAATCGATTCGACATGGAGAGCTCGGCACCAAGCCGATGCACCTCAAATAAATAGTGTTCAAACGCAACTGTGGTTTGCCGGCGCATTGCGCCAATGAGTGAATCTGCGGTTACAAACGGATTGCCATCACGATCCCCACCAATCCACGAACCCATCCGAAAGAATGTTGGCACCCGATCACCGGCGCCTTGTGCTGGCCGCGATTGGTCTGCAAGCGCGCGTTGCAAATCGCAATACACCTTCGGCAACTCAGACAAAAAAGTGTAACGAAAAAAACTCAAACCATTTTCAATTTCATCAATAACCCGAAGCCGCGACAAACGCAACATTGCCGTTTGCCATAGCTGATGAATCATGCGTTTCAAGTTGACTTCCGATTCAAGTCGCTCGTCAGGGAGCAGGTCAACTCGCTCCTGGTGCGCCATCAGGCGGGCAATTTCGCGTTCACAATCCAACACCGTCTTGCGTTGCACCTCGGTAGGGTGCGCGGTCAGCACTGGACAAATCAATGCGTCACCGAGCCAACTGCGAATATCCTGTGCAGAGGTGTTTTTTTCCTGCAGGGTATCGAGCGCATTCTGCAGACTGCCAAGTTGCGGCGACGATCCGGCCATACGATGGGCGCGCCTGCGACGATTTTGATGTCGATCTTCGGCAATATTTGCCAGCAGCGAAAAATGACTAAATGCGCGCACAACATTCAAAGTCTGCTCGATGCTCAGACCATTCAAGTCCTGATGCAGTTGCGCGCGGAGTGCGGCAATATCAGCATCCGTTTGGGTGCCCTCCTGACGACGCAACGCGACGGCAAATTTGCGAATTTGTTCAATCCGATTAAAAATTAGCTCACCATTGGCCGCACGAATCACATCGCCAAGCAACCGACCAAGAAACTGGATTTCCTCGCCAAGACGGCTATCTTTTTCAACGTTTGCCAAAGTCAATCTATTCCCCTAACAAATTTAAGAACCTGCGCCATAGCCAAAGCCAAAGCTTAGAACGATAGATTCATTTTAGTGTGATATTCAATAGCCAATAGACAAAAATATTGAATCGCCACACGTATCCGGTCATTCCGCCCCCATTCGGGTCTATTGTTTGATGACCTGGCCTGTCGCACTTCTCCTGACATAATGGTCAGCTAAACAACCGGCGTCGATACCCTGGCCAATAGCGGCAACTTTCATTGCCCGCTTTTCCTGAAAAACAAACGACTGAAATGACCGTTCGCAAAATTTCCGATTTGCATCAGCAAAATAACCCTGCGCCGCGGATGTTCGCGTTCGCCGATCAACACACCCTGGCCGACGAGGTCATCAAATTGGTCAGCATTGCCGTCACAACCGCTGTTCAACAATATGGCCATGCCAATCTTGTTTTTTCTGGCGGGACAACACCAGAGTTTTTTCTTCCGCGCCTGGCCGCTCAAGAACTGCCTTGGGAAAAAGTGAGCGTTGTACTCGCAGACGAGCGTTGGGTTGACGAGGACTCAATTTATTCCAATACGGCCATGTTACGTC
>JAYTBF010000095.1:0-12105 GCA_043737175.1 Burkholderiales bacterium | reverse complement strand
TGGCCGGCAGGACGGTTACAGCCGCGGCGCCAACATGGTCGAACTGGGCGAATTAATGAAACAATTTGGCGCCCACCACGCCATCAACTTTGACGGAGGCGGCAGCACCGCCATGGTCGTAAAAGACATCCGCACCGGCGCATTTGCGATTGCCAATCAACCGTCTGAAATTTCAACCCAGGGATTTCCGGTCAGGATGGAACGACCGGTCGCCGATGTGATTGGTGTGTTGATTGAGTCAAGCACAACGTCAAAACCATAAAAATTGCCAGGCTGGTCGTTAGTAGTAATAGCCAAAAATAATTCCCATTTCGTCAACACTGGTCAGTCCGAAATTCACCTGGTTGCCGGTGTTGTTGTTGTAGGTGATCTCCGAAGTTAATCCCTCACCCGCCTGCAATACGATCGGCTGATTAAAGGTGACGATGGCCGGATGCGCCCACTCGGTATTGGTATAAACCACCTCACCATCACGCGAGCCACCTTTGATACGAATCACAAAACGCTCACCAAGTTGATGAGTATGCGAGGTCAGCATCAAAATTCGCGTAGTGGCGGAAAATAAAAACGTCTTGGTGTGCGTGGTGCGTTGCATCGGTAGTAACGGAATATCGGTATTGGCCAGATTAAGGGTGCGGGCGACCTGCGTCACCTGGGCTACAGGAATAGTAGTCAAATTTACGTAGGCTTCACCGGTAATACTGCTGGTACTGCTGTTTGCATAGTGCGCATTCAGGTCCAGCTTGGTATTGGCGGGCAATTGCAGGGCAATACCCGCCGGAAACGTGTAACCCCCTTCAGGCGTCATCGAGCCGGCGAAAAACGTGTGATAACCCATTGGCAACATATTCAAAAAATTGAGGCTGCCATCGGGATTTCGAATATCCCGTATCAAATTTGCGGGCGGAACGAGGGCTGCCGGTGTATTGTTTTGAAACGTATAAATCAATAAATGATGACTATTGACACGCATGCGTGTTTCGATCTTCGAGACATAAATTGGCGCCGGATTTTTTAACTCACGCAGGACAAACAATTCGCGTTCAAAATTCGGTTGCACCAAAAATGATTCGATCATCATTTGATAACCACTGGCTGGCGGTGTCAACGGCACAAACGGCGCATAACTGGGCATGGTTTTGTCGTCAAGCAGCGCCGGCTCGATGCTGTCGCCGGATTCAGGCGCGCCGGATTCAATCCAGCGTTTGATGTATTCCAACTGGCCGACGCTGAGCGAGGTTGCACCCAACGGCATGGGGCTGCCAAAGTGTTGTGGTTTGGTCGGGTCCCATAACAACAACTTTTGGTAGAGCAGACTTTTATCCAAATTGCGTGGAACAATTTGTTTCATGCCGTCGGCTATTGCATGGGTGTTTTTAACGGGCGCATTCATCGAATTACGATAAGCAACCGCGTCATCGAGAACCAAACCCGATTGAATTGCAAACGCATGGCCGACCGTGTGGCAACTATTACAGGTAGGTGCAAAAATTTTTGCCTGAATGCGTGAAAAACTAGTGGTGGGTGTCACCGCATTGGCGACACCATGAAATACCTGATTGTTGGTCATGCTTGTCGGCGCCGTGCCCACATTGGTCAAGACGGTGGGTGCGGCATTGTTCCTGTTCATTTGCCACATCGCCATGGTGCCATCGGTGCGCAGCCAAACAATATCAAAAAGACCATCACCGTTGAAATCACCAGTGGCATGAATCTGCCAGCTCAAATCACTGGTCGGCAGGCTGATTAATGTGTTCGGAATAGTGGTGGTGGTCGCGGTACACGACGCATTCGGGTCATCCGGATTGCCATTAAATACCGGCAGCACCAAACCGGCAGCATTCAACGCGATCAGTGACATCTGCCCGGTGGTAGCATGACGAATCAACAAGTCACCGCGACCGTTGCCGGTGAAATCCGCAAATGCCTGCGCAACAAATCCGGCGGGAATGACGCCGGCGGTAAAGTTGGCACAGGTGCGACCGGCCGTGGCCATTAACACGCGAATCGTATTGTCCGGACTGATATACACCATGTCGGCACCACCATCACCGTTTAAATCCACCGCGCCCAAAAGCTTCCAGGTCAATGGTGCGCCACCACGTTTACGGACCGTGGGTGCGCCGGTTGGATTGGTAAACCAAATATACGACACACCGGTATCGGCGGAATTGCTGACCACGTAACGCCACACCAGGTCGCCCAAGCCATCTCCGTCCAAATCACCGACCGCCTGCACATCCCACACCTGTTTGACCTGTCGGACTAGGCGCTCGTTGGCGGGTTGAAAGTCATTCCAACTGCGCACATCGCCAAATTCACCTTGAACAATATTTTGGAATGCCAAATCTGATTTGCCGTTACCATCAAAATCAGTCACACCGACCAGCCGAAAATTGCTGCCGGGGTCCGCCTGGGACGTAAATTGAAACTGGCCATTGATCAATCGGCCTCCCAACATTTGCGGGGACCGCGGGGCACCAGTATTGTTGGTGCCACGCACCAACAATACACTTTTGTTATTGCCATCAATATCAATTCCACCGCGTTTGGACAATGGCAGGCTGGATTGTGCTTGCGCCGCAGTGGCAATCATGACCACTAACAAGGTCGCCAGCAACGTCAGTGCGCGGCGCATTGTCACGGCAGATGATCGGTGCACCAATGAATATTGAGATTTAGAGTGTATCAACGCAGCTCCGCTTGTTTGGTCAAATTTTGTTGCATAAAATCACTGATGCCAAATCGCCGTACCCATTCATGCTTAAACGCGAAATTGTTTAAGAAACCAGCCTGATTCTACGGCTTTTTTTTGCCCCCATCCATCAGTTCCAAATCGACGGCATATCTTGCCAATTCATCGCCATCAACCGTCAACCGCACCATGGTTTCGAAATGCATGCCTAAGTTCTTAAGCAGGGAGATGGACGTCAAATTGTCAGCGAGCGTAATTGCAACCACGCGTTTTTTATGCAGCACGTCGCGGCCATAAGCGAGCACCGCGCGCGCCGCCTCGACTGCATACCCTTTGCCGCGGTAGGCCGGCAAAAATGCAAAACCAATATCGACGTCATCGAGGCCATCGCGCTTGAGCAAGCCACACATACCAATCGGTTTACCATCCTTAAGTGCCACCAGATTCAAACCAAAGCCGTTTTTTTCGTATTGGGAAAGGTAACTCTTGGCCAAATATTCGAGCGCCTGCTCTTCCGAATGAATGTAGCGGTCGCCGATAAATCGAATCCAGTCGGGGTCATTCAATAACTGTCGAAAAAACATCGCATCGTCCAACGTGAATCTGCGTAGGATCAATCTTGCCGTTTCAATTTTATTCAAAGTAAACTCCCCATATTCCAGCAACCTCTAAAACGCCGACTATGCATCGATACTTTGCCATTTTTATCCTGCCTCTGGCCGTTGGCTGCAGCACGGTGTTGCCGCCGCCGGTTGAGCCTGCCGATATTCTGATCAGCAACGGCCGTATTGTCGATGGCACCGGCAACAATTGGTTTTATGGCGATGTGGCGATCAAGAATGGCAAGATTATCCGCGTCGGCAAACTGACGGCGACACCGGCAAAAAGGGTCATTGACGCCAGAAATCGCATTGTTGCCCCCGGCTTTATCGATGTGCATGGCCACATTGAATTCGGATTGTTTGAACGGCCGACGGCCGACAACTTTATTTACAATGGCGTCACCACCGTGATCACCGGCAACTGTGGTGGCTCCGCCGATAGTCTGAAAGAATTTTTCGCCCGCATCAACAAAGATCAAACGTCCATTAACGTCGCCTCACTGGTCGGCCACAACACCGTGCGCCGACAAGTCATGGGGCTCAACAACCGTGCGGCCACGCCGCATGATCAACAAAAAATGCAGGCCCTGGTTGATGTCGCCATGCGGGACGGTGCCGTCGGCCTTTCCACCGGCCTCATTTATTTGCCCGGGGTGTACAGCAACACCGATGAAGTAATCGGCCTTGCCAAGACTGCGGCAAAACACCATGGAATTTATGCGTCGCACATTCGCAACGAAGGCAGCAAAGTGGTCGACGCCATCAATGAAGCGCTCGACATCGGCCGCGCCGCCAATATGCCGGTACAAATATCTCATTTCAAGGTGAGTGCGCCGGCCAATTGGGGACGCGGCGCTGAAACCCTCGCTCTCATCAAACAAGCGCGTCGCGACGGGCTCGATGTCACCATTGACCAATACCCCTATACCGCCAGCAGCACCAGCCTGAGTGTGTTGTTACCGGACTGGGCGCGCGAAGGCGGCGACGACGCGGCCAAGGCAAGAATGAACGAGCCCACTCAGCGGGCAAAAATCTCGACGGAAATACTCGCCAGTGCACATGCGTCCAAACGGCCGAGTTTTGCCTATGCGGTGGTGGCACGCCATACCGCCAATCCGACGCTGAATGGTTTAAGCATTTCGGCCATCAATAAACTCTGGCAACGCGCGGAGAACATGGCGACCGAAGCCGAAACCATTGTTGACCTGTTGATTGCCGGCGGCGCACAAATGATTTTTCATGGCATGCATGAAGACGATGTACGGCTGTTTATGGCCTACCCATTTAATATGGTGGGCGCCGATGGTGGTGTGCAAAACGGGCGTGGCATGCCGCACCCACGCAGCTATGGCACCAACGCCCGCATCCTCGCCAAATATGTGCGGGACGAAAAAATTGTCGGCCTTGAAGACGCAATTCGACGCATGACCTCGCTTGCCGCACAAAAATTCCAGCTCGTTGGGCGCGGCTTGTTGCGCGAGGGGTATGCGGCGGACGTGGTAATTTTTGACGAAAAAACTGTGACTGATCGCGCCACCTTTGAAAACCCACATCAATTTTCCAGCGGTTTCGAATACGTGCTGGTAAACGGAATCGTCACCATTGACAACGGCAGCCACAACGGCAACCGTAGCGGTGCCGCCCTGCGTGGGCCGGCGTTTCATGCTGCGCCGTAGCGGACCTCACCCATGACCACGCCGCCGCTGCTTTTTACATTTCGTCGCTGCCCCTATGCCATTCGCGCCCGGTTGGCCATTGCCATCAGCGGTGTGGTGGTGGGCGAACAGGAAGTGAAACTCAGCGCCAAGCCACAGGCCATGTTGGATGTGTCACCAAAAGGAACCGTGCCCGTACTCAAACTGGCCGACGGCACGGTGCTGGAGCAAAGTCTGGACATCATGCACTGGGCGCTCCAACAAAACGATCCAGAAGGCTGGCTCACCGCGGAATCTGCAGAGCAAAAAAATCTCGTCACGCACAACGATAACGACTTTAAACATGCACTCGACCAATATAAATATCCGAATCGTTTTCCAGAACATGCGGTGACCCATTATCGAGAGGAAGGCGCAAAATTCCTGGCCACGCTTGATTCACGCCTTGCGTCAACGCCCTATCTCAGCGGCGCCCATCGTGGCCTCACCGATGCAGCGGTGATGCCCTTTGTCCGCCAATTTGCCGCTGTCGATCCACTTTGGTTCGATCATTCAAAATTCACCCACGTGGTCCGGTGGCTGCACACATGGCTCGCCGACCCGCTGTTTATCGGCGTCATGGCAAAAAAATAGAGGGCTGTTGGCGCAATTGAAATCAACAATTGCGCCACAACACCGACACTTTCGGAGTACGATACCAGTAGGTCAATTTTAGGATCCATACCATGTCAAACGCCGCTGCCGCACCCGCCCGCCCCGCTCCGCCCGCCGCATCTGCTCCCGCTGCAGCCGTCGCCATCGTCAACCCGGTCATCGGTACCGCCGAACGCCTGTATATCGAGCTGATTACCAAGGCCGCCGTGGTGAATGGCAACACCACATCGGTGCCGCTTGACCCCATCGTCCTTGCCAAAATGTGTTTTGACTTGAGCAACAAATTTCACGAGGTTGAAATCAGCAAACGCGCAAAAGTTGAACACACGGTCGCCAACTTTGACGCCAATTTGTGTGATTTTGACGCTTGGTCAACCAAGCCGGCCGCATAACACCCGCCCGTTGGGCAACCCAAGACAAAACTTAAATATTCGGCTTTAACCCATTCCGGATTATTTTTTGGCCTTGGCCGCAGTTTTTTTAGCGGTGGTTTTTTTCTTGCCCGTTGCGGTTTTTTTTGCAGGGTCTTTTTCCGACTTCACTTTTTTCTCGTGCGGATCGCGATAAACCAAAACCGGCACATCACATAACGTTTGTACTTTGGTGGTGACGCTGCCCAAAAATACCTGTGAAAACAAACCACGGCCGTGTGAACCCATAAAAACCAGATCACAGGGTGTTTCTTTCGAAACCGCGGTTTCGACGATGGCCATCGCGGGACTATCGTGCTCCACACAAAGTGAAAAACACGGCACCCCTGCCGCATGCGCGGCCTGATCAATCACGCCGAGAATACGTTTGGCGGCGGTGCGCTGCACTTTTTCGTAAGCAGGCTCGGAAACCAAGTCCGGCATATTCACAAATGGCTCGGTCACCACCACATGAAATGGCGGGTAGACATACAGGGAAACAATGGAGGCGTGCAGATATTTCGCCAGCTCGATCGCCGCACGCGCGGCGTGTTCTGCCCGGATCGAACCGTCGGTTGGCACCAGAATTCGTTTAAACACAATGTCCTCCCAATGGGTAATGTCGGCAATGGCGGTAATGGTGTGACGGTGTGGAGCGAGCGGCATCGCCAAATCACATAACCTGCTCATCATCTTAGCCACTCCTTGACACGCCGAATTGACGCGGATCAAACACGTTGAAGATATGTCGCTACGAATACAACATCTATTCACCAACCGCTGTTTTTCCCGGCTTCACTTCGGCATACTGCTGACAAGATGTTTGATTCGATCAAATCTTCCGTCAAAGCACTGTCCGGCCGTGACCGGACGGTAACCCGTTTGGTGGCGGCGTGTCGACAACTGCTATCTGACGAAGGTGAGGCATCAGGAGCCACCCGGGCGCGTGAAACATTGGCGTTGTACGCTGAACTCGATGCGTCGCAGCGGGCACTTTTTTTTGCCTCGTTAAAACTTGAGTTCTCGCCAAACCCGGAAGCGGTGTTGGGCGCGGCCCATGCCTACGCACATGAGCCCTCTTCGTTAAATTTATCCGTCCTCACCAAAGTGGTTGAGCCGCCACGCCAGGAATTATTGCGGCGTCTGAATCGCGCGCAGGGTGGCACCCACGCCATCGTTGGCATGCGGGTCAAACTACTTGATCTATTGCGCAAGGATGCGGAATTGGCACAGGTAGACGATGACTTCCGGCATTTGCTGTCGTCGTGGTTTAATCCCGGCTTTTTGGAAATGCGCCGTGTCGATTGGGATTCCCCCGCTGCGTTGCTCGAGCAGGTGATTCAACACGAGGCTGTACACGAGGTGCGCGGCTGGAATGATCTGCGCCGTCGACTACAACAAGATCGGCGCTGTTTTGCTTTTTTTCACCCCGCCATGCCGGATCAGCCGCTGATTTTTGTCGAGGTGGCGTTACTTGCAGAAATGGCCGAAGAAATTGGCCCGCTGATTGATGCCAATGCCGCAGCCGGTGATTTGGCGGCGGTAAACACTGCGGTGTTTTATTCCATCAGCAACTGTCAGCCCGGCCTGCGTGGCGTTTCGCTCGGTAATTTTCTGATCAAACAAGTGGTCGATACCTTGTTGCAGGATGTGCCACGCGTGCGGACCTTTTGCACACTCTCGCCCATTCCGGGTTTTCGAGATTGGTTAAAAACGCGCTTTGCACTCGGCTTTACCCCGGGTGACAAACGCGTTAATGACAAATTGCGTAAAGCGCTGGCCACGGTAAAAACCAAACTTGGCGATCTTCCGACCGCTTCCATCGCCGACCTACGTGCCAACACCGCCATGATTAACAGCGTACGGCGCGAATTGACGATGTTATGCGCCGCCTACTTGATGGGAGTGAACGAAGCGGATGGAACGTCACACGACTCGGTGGCCCGGTTTCATTTGAATAACGGGGCACGATTGGATCGGCTTAATTGGGCGGCCGACGACTCGGACAAGGGGCTCAAGCAGTCGCTGGGCTTAATGGTCAACTACGTCTATGAACGTCGTCGTATTGAACAAAATCACGAACAGTTTGTGCGTGGTCGCACGGTTGCAGCCAGCGCCGTTGCCGACCTCATTTAAACGATTACCGCGTTGCTTCCGCCATCGCGGGCGGGTCGGCGACTGTCGCGCCCATCGAGTCACGCGCCTTGCCTATCCCGCCAATGCGTTGGCTGCGGATCAGGCCGCCGGGGTATCTGGTGTTGGCGGTGTGGCTTCGCCTTCAGCGGATTCATTTTCGGAGCCGTCAGTTTGTTCGCTGGTATCACCGGCCGCTTTACGTTGCTGTTTTTCTTCTTTTTTGGCTTTTTTGGCGAGTTCGCGTTGGCGTTTTGCAAAGTTATAGTTTGGCTTTACCAATGGATAGTCCTCGGTTGTCGTGGTTGGATCAAACTGGCATGCAGGTTTGCATTGCAGTGATCCGAGACTAGATTTTAGCGCGAACCTGCGGCCAACTGATAGCAGATCATTTTGAAATCGCCGCATGGTCATCATATTCATGATGAACGGTGCGGTGAATATCGCCATGACACCCTCACAAAAATAACAAACACAACTATTGACGCGCATTTCCACGCATAAATGGCTGAAAATACCCGCCAAATAAAGAGTTTGCCTAAAAATTGCAATGCCGGAATCGCGAATCCAACCACCGAAAAAAACCCATGCATTTCCGTTTCAATGTGCACCAATCCTTTTTAATGCCCGCATACTCAACCCAACACCTTCACCCGACCCGCCTTACCGCGCAATTGTTCCCAAAGGACGCCCCGATGAACCCAGAAAAAATAAACGCGCTACTCGATACCTTGAAGGCGGCATGCAGCCGTCAGTTTCGTTTTAACCCGCGACGCGTGGCGGCAAATATGCGTTACAAAGGCAGCGAAGGCCAGGGTGCACATTTGATTCATATTTTTCGCGACAGCCATAGCCATTCGATCATCGAATTAAAATCCACCATGGCCGTCCTGCGGGAGACCGTGGAATCGCATGTTGGTGACAAACACCAAAAAGCGCACTGGACGGCCGCCGAAAAGGCGCGTTATCAACATACGGATGCAGAAATTGACGCTGAGATCGCAGCCATCGAAGCGGCACTGGCATTCACGAAAACGTGCGCGCTTTATATCGATCATCGCGAGCAATTGTTATCGCATTACAAGGACTGGCCCAGCTATCAAGCCGGCCAACCAACCGCACGTGACGCTGCGCGCGCACTCATCGCCGCACTGTCAGCGGCGAACGACCCACGGCTGGCGGAGTTTGCCAAACGGATGCAGACCAATGACGCTGAAGAACTCAGTCATTTGTTGCTGGCACCTTGCCATTTGGAAATTGAAACCGGTCTGGCGGCAAAAAAATAAACGTACACGGCGAGCAGACGCGCCTACTCCCAATTGAGAATCACCTTGCCGGATTGGCCGGACAACATCATCTCAAAACCTTTTGCAAAATCCTCCACTGGGTATTGATGGGTGAGGATCGGCGACAGGTCAAGCCCGCTTTGTAACATGGCCACCATCTTGTACCAGGTTTCGAACATCTCGCGGCCATACACGCCCTTGATTTCGAGGCCTTTAAATATCACCTCGTTCCAATCGATGACCGTATTCGAAGGCGGAATACCGAGCAACGCCACTTTGCCGCCGTGATTCATATTCGCAAGCAAACTTTGAAACGCCGACGGCACGCCCGACATTTCCATACCGACGTCAAAGCCCTCGACCATACCGAGCTCGGCCATAACATCACTGAGTGACGTATGGGTGACATTGACCGCCCGTGTCGCACCCATTTTCATCGCCAGGTCGAGCCGGTAATCGTTTATATCCGTTACCACCACATGGCGCGCACCGACGTGTCGGGCGATGGCTGCGGCCATAATGCCAATCGGGCCGGCGCCGGTAATCAACACATCTTCGCCCACCAAATTAAACGACAGCGCGGTATGCGTCGCATTGCCGTATGGGTCAAATATCGCAGCGAGATCGTCGCTGATTGAATCAGGAATCTTGAACGCATTAAACGCCGGGATCACCAAATATTCGGCAAACGCGCCTTCGCGATTCACACCGACACCGGTGGTATTGCGGCACAAATGCCGACGGCCGGCGCGACAATTACGACAGTGACCACAGGTGATGTGACCTTCACCGGACACCCGGTCACCAATCGAGAAACCGCGCACCTCGGCGCCCATTTCAACTATATGACCGACGTATTCGTGGCCGACATGCATCGGCACCGGAATGGTTTTTTGTGCCCACTCATCCCATTTCCAAATGTGAATGTCGGTGCCGCAAATCGCGGTTTTTTTAATTTTGATCATTACGTCGTTATGACCGACCACCGGTTTTTTTACCGTGGTCATGGTTAGTCCGGGTGCGCGTTCCAATTTGGCTAATGCTCTCATGATGCTGTTCCTTTTATCCTACTCGTCGTTGGCAACAATATACGATTACGAAATCACGCCCAAGTTTTTGCCGACCTTGGCAAACGCCGCCACCGCACGTTCAATGTCATCCGTGGTGTGTGCCGCCGACATTTGTGTGCGAATACGCGCCTTACCTTTTGGCACCACCGGAAAACTAAAACCAATCACATAGATTCCCTCGGCCAGTAACCCATCCGCCATTTGGGTGGCCAGTGTCGCATCACCCAGCATCACCGGCACAATCGGATGACTGCCCGGCACCAAATCAAAGCCGAGTGCGCCCATCTCGCGACGAAACAGCGTACCGTTATCGTTCACCCGTCGCCGCAAACTTTCCCCTTCGGCAGACTGCAATAACTTCAACACCGCCAATGAGGCGGCAACAATGGTCGGAGCCAGCGAATTGGAAAACAAATAGGGCCGCGATCGTTGCCGCAATAAATCCACGACACTTTGTTTTGCCGCAGTATATCCACCCGACGCGCCACCCAGCGCCTTGCCGAGGGTGCCGGTGTAAATATCAATGCGATCGGCAACACCACAAAACTCCGGCGTGCCCCGGCCATTTGCACCGACAAATCCGACCGCGTGTGAATCATCCACCATCACAATCGCGTGATAACGGTCAGCCAGATCACAAATGCCTTTGAGATTGGCAATAATGCCATCCATGGAAAAAACCCCGTCGGTGGCGATCAACTTAAATCGCGCGCCAGCCGCATCCGCCGCTTGTAATTGCGCCTCCAAATCGACCATGTCATTGTTTCGATAACGAAACCGCTTGGCTTTGCACAATCGCACGCCGTCAATAATGCTGGCGTGATTGAGCTCGTCACTGATGACCGCATCGGCGTCGCTGAGAATGGTTTCAAACAAGCCGCCATTGGCATCAAAACACGAGCCATAAAGAATGCTGTCTTCGGTGCCCAGAAAATTGGCGATCGCTTTTTCAAGCTCACGATGACTGGTTTGTGTGCCACAAATGAACCGTACCGACGCCATGCCAAAACCAAACTCGTCGAGCCCCTGTTTGGCGGCTGCAATCAGCCGGGCGTCATCGGCCAGGCCCAAATAATTATTGGCGCAAAAATTGATGACCTCGTCACCCGAAGCCAGCGTCAAAGTCGTCCGCTGCGGGGTCGCGATCAAGCGTTCACGCTTAAAAAAACCGTCGTTACAAATCTGCTGCAACGTCTGTTCGATCTGTTGGTAAAAATTGTCTTGCATCTGATTCTCCATCTGGTTATCCATCAACAACGATGTATCCAATCCGGACGTGATCGATATTGCCAATAATCGTCTGCCACGATCTACACTGAACGATCGGTTGGGTGGATGATAAAAAACTTTAACAGACCCGCATCCGCCACAACCGCCGCTGTACCAATCAACTGCAAAAACGGCCTTCGTCGGAACACGCGGAGACGCGTTCACCCATGGCGCATTGAAGATGAAAAAGTTGTTTAAGGACGGCCAATTTGAGCATAAAACGACTGAATTAGCTCACCAATAAACGACTTTGATTATTCGACATGTTGCCCACCTCTGCCGAGTCATGACCGATTGATTGGACCTTTCGCGCTCGAGTCCTAGCCTTCCC
>JAYTBF010000094.1:0-2064 GCA_043737175.1 Burkholderiales bacterium | reverse complement strand
CCTGTTTGATTTTTTTGCGCTTGTCATGGCTCATGACGGATAGAAAATCGGCAAAGTTGGCGTAGTTTTTATTTTCCCAATGAAATTGCACGTTTTGGCGCGCCATCATGCCGTGTTGCAACAACGCCTGTTGCTCTTCCCCGGTCGAAAACAAAACGTGTAGTGACGACACCTCGGCATCCTGCGCCAACAAAATCATCGCACCAATCAACGCGTCACGATCGTGCTGGGTCTGGGCAAGAAAACGTGTGCCGCTGCACGGGGTAAAGGGCACCGCACAGACCAATTTTGGATAGTAATCAAGGCCGGCGCGGTTATAGGCATCCGCCCATGCCCAATCAAACACATATTCACCATAACTATGGGTCTTGAGATAAAGCGGTACCGCACCGGCCAGCTGTTTGCGGCCGTCGATTTCGCGGGTCAGCGTCAAGAATTGCGGCAACCAGCCACTGGCGGTCGTGGTGCAGCCGCTATCGATCATTGACTGTAACCAGGCGTGTTTTAGCGTTGGATTGTTGTCCGTCATTGCGTCCCATGCCGTCGCATCAATGCCGGCCAGGGAGTCACACACACATATGTCGATTTCGTTCATTCGGCTATTTTCTTCTAAATCGCAGCTGATTCCGCCGCAGACTCCTGGCCTATAATCGTGCCAACTCACTTTTGCGGAGTTTTTGATGAAAATTGCCATAGCCCAGGTGAATTTTTTATTGGGCGACTTTGCCGGGAATATTGAAAAGTTAATCGATGTGGCCGCGCGTGCCCAATCCCAGGGTGCCGCGTTGGTGGTCACACCCGAACTTGCGCTATGTGGTTATCCGCCGGAAGACCTGTTGTTTCGGCACGACTTTCGTCAAGCCTGCGCCGAGGCGCTGAAAACGTTATGTGATCGACTGCAAGCCAACCCGGCCACGCGCGAGGTGGCGATGATTGTCGGCCACCCCCATGTGGTCAATAGTGACGACAGCGGCCAGCCCACACCGGTTGGCGAACGCCGTGACCGCCTGTTTAACGCTGCATCGTTGTTACGCCATGGGCGCATTGTTCATACCTATCTCAAACAACGCCTGCCCAATTATCAGGTGTTTGATGAGAAGAGATACTTTGAAACTGGCCACAAGCCATTTGTTTTTGAGCTCGATGGTGTCAAGATCGGTGTGTTGATCTGTGAAGACGTCTGGTATCACGCCCCCGTCGCAGCCACGGTTCGGGCTGGCGCCGAATTAATCGTGGTGCCCAATGCGTCCCCCTATGACATCAGTAAACTCGAAACTCGTTATGACGTGGTGCAGGCACGGGTGGCGGAAAACTCAGTGCCGATTCTGTACGCCCACTGGGTCGGCGGCCAGGACGAGTTGGTATTTGACGGCGCGTCGTTTGGTATCAACCAGGACGGCACGGTGGGTTATCAAGAGCGCGAATTTGAAGAGGCGCTGGGTGTGGTGGAATTTACGGCCGGGAAAATCAGTGGTCCGATTCATCCAACGCTGCCGATGGCGGCCAGTGTTTATCGCGCCTTGGTATTGGCGCTGCGGGATTACGTCAATAAAAACGGCTTTCCGGGCGTGTTGCTGGGTTTGTCCGGGGGCGTGGATTCGGCGTTGACCCTGGCGATTGCGGTTGACGCCTTGGGTGCAAGCAGGGTTGAAACGGTGATGATGCCATCACCGTACACGGCGCAAATTTCACTTGATGATGCCCGCGAAATGGCGAAAATTCACGGCGTGAAGTATACGGAGCTGGGCATCACACCCATGGTGGATGCATTTAACAACACGCTGCGGGCAAAATTTGCCGGACGCCCTGCCGACACCACCGAAGAAAACATTCAGGCAAGGGTGCGCGGCACCATGCTGATGGCCATGTCGAACAAGTTTGGCGCGATGGTGGTCACCACCGGCAACAAAAGTGAGATGGCGGTCGGATACTCGACCCTGTATGGCGATATGGCCGGTGGTTATGCGATTCTGAAGGATGTGTCAAAAACCTTGGTTTATCAGTTGTGCCACTGGCGCAATAGCCAATCGATGGTGATCCCGGAGCGGGTCATCACCCGTCCGC
>JAYTBF010000093.1:0-5231 GCA_043737175.1 Burkholderiales bacterium | reverse complement strand
CAATCCCAAGGCCATTCCTGGTGCGCTGATCACTTACAGCATGACCGTGATGAACAGCGGCGGTGGGTCGGTTGACGGCGGAACCACCGTGATCAGCGATCCGATTCCCGCCAATACGGCGATGTTTGTGGGAGACCTCGGTGGTGTGGGATCGGGGCCCGTGTCCTTTTCGCAGGGTGCGACCAGCAGCGGCTTGACCTTTGTATTCACCGCCCTCGGCAATACGCTCGACGATGTCGATTTTTCAAGCGATGGCGGCGTGACTTGGAACTATGTGCCAACCCCCGGCGCGACGGGCTGTGATTCGCTGGTGACAAACGTCCGTGTCAATCCAAAGGGCACCTTCGTCGGAAGTGTATCGGCCCCCAACCCCAGCTTCACGGCGAGTTTCAGGGTATGCGTGAAGTGAGGCATGAGGTTACGAGCTGTGTGGCCAATTAGCCTGAATTTTCACAGGCAAGCCACCAAGCGGAGCGGGGCCGACCCGTGAAATGTTCTGTTCGTTTTCAACCGCAATGCTCGGCGCGCCAGACCAAAAACATTGACCGTAATCTGATACCCACCGGTTCCGTATCGTTCGGAACATTTTTTCTGGCCAACCTTACTTCGCAACATCACTCGCACGCAACTGCGGGAACAAAATCACATCGCGAATCGAAGCCGAGTCGGTGAGCAACATCACCAGCCGGTCGATGCCGATGCCTTCGCCTGCGGTCGGTGGCATGCCGTACTCAAGCGCACGCACAAAGTCGGCGTCGTAGTGCATGGCTTCTTCGTCGCCACCTTCTTTGGCTTGTACCTGCTCCAGAAAACGTGCCGCTTGATCTTCGGCATCATTGAGCTCTGAAAATCCATTGGCGATTTCACGGCCGGCGATGAATAATTCAAAGCGATCGGTAACGGCCGGGTTGTTGTCGTTACGACGGGCGAGAGGGGAAACCTCGGCCGGGTAATCGACAATAAAAGTAGGCTGGATCAATTTTGCTTCGGCGGTTTCTTCGAATAGTTTTAATTGCAAGGTGCCAATGGTGTCACTGGCTTTAACCTGGGCGTGGTGTTTGTTGCACAGCGTTTCCAATGTTGCCCGGTCGTTAAAATCCGCGTCGGTGTATTGCGGAAAATATTTCACCACGGCTTGTGGCATCGTCAGGCGCGCAAACGGTTGGCCAAAATCAATTTGCAACCCTTGATAATCGATCAGTGTTTTGCCGACCACTTTGGTGGCGACGGTGCGGAACATGTCTTCCGTGAATTGCATCAAATGATGGAAGTCGCGATAGGCGATATAAAACTCCATCATGGTGAATTCCGGATTGTGGCGGACACTCATGCCTTCATTGCGGAAATTGCGGTTGATTTCAAACACACGCTCAAAACCACCCACCACCAAGCGCTTCAAATAAAGCTCCGGCGCGATGCGCAAATAAAGCTGCATATCGAGCGTGTTGTGATGGGTGATAAAGGGTTTGGCCGCGGCACCACCGGGGATCGGGTGCATCATGGGTGTTTCGACTTCCAGATAACCGGCTTCAACCATAAAGCTGCGAATCTCCGAGACAATTTTCGAGCGCGCTTCAAAGGTGCGTTTGACTTCCGGGTTCACCATCAAATCCACATAACGCATGCGATAACGTTGTTCGGTATCGGTCAGACCGTGAAATTTTTCCGGCAGCGGTCGTAATGATTTGGTAATCAACCGGACCATGGAAACATTGATCGACAATTCACCGGTTTTGGTTTTGAACATCACCCCTTCGGCACCAACAATGTCACCAAGGTCGTAGTGTTTGAATGTTTCCAACGCCTCTTCACCCACGCCTTCGAGGTTGACATAAAGTTGAATGCGGCCAGAGGCATCCTGGATGGTGGCGAAGGATGCCTTGCCCATCACCCGTTTCAGCATGATGCGGCCGGCGACCGTTACCTTAGGCGATTTGTTGGCTTCCAATTCTTCTTTGCTGTATTGGCCGTAGCTGGCATGCAAATCCACCGCATTATGTTCCGGACGGAAATCATTCGGGAATGGATGGCCGCCGGTTTTTTCGCGGATGGCGGCGAGTTTTTGCCGGCGCTCGGCAATAACGTGGTTTTCATCCACAGCCGGTGCGGTGGCGGGGGTGTTGGAGTCAGTCATCTTGGTCTTTCAGTAGTGGTCAGGCTGCTTGGATCATTGCTAGTAAATTGTCATTCCGACAGAGCACAGTTTTATCGTGCGACGAGGAATCTTCTGTTGCCGGATTGCAGATTTCTCCTCCAATTAGAGGGATGGGATTCCTCACATAAAGCTGTTCGGAATGACATAACTTTACGAAACGACATCTCAAATTGGCGACTGTCGATATCATTACACGCCGTGTTTCAAGCTGGCTTCGATGAAAAAATCCAAATCACCATCGAGAATTTTTTGGGTGTTGCTGGTTTCGACGTTGGTGCGCAAATCCTTGATGCGCGATTGGTCGAGCACATACGAGCGAATTTGATGTCCCCAGCCCACGTCGGTTTTGGTCGCTTCAAGTTTGTCTTGTTCACCCTGGCGCTTGCGCATTTCGAGTTCGTACAATTTCGATTTCAACATCGCCATGGCTTCGGCGCGGTTGCGGTGCTGCGAGCGGTCGTTTTGACACTGCACCACCACACCGGTCGGCTCGTGGGTGATGCGCACCGCAGAGTCGGTTTTGTTGATGTGCTGTCCACCGGCACCCGAGGCGCGGTAGGTGTCGATCCGTAAATCGGCCGGGTTGATGTCGATTTCGATTGAGTCGTCGATTTCTGGATACACAAACAATGACGCAAACGAGGTGTGACGGCCACCGGCCGAATCAAATGGAGACTTTCTGACCAGGCGATGTACACCGGTTTCGGAGCGCAGATAGCCGTAGGCGTAATCACCGGTGATTTTGATCGACGCGCTTTTGATGCCTGCCACTTCACCGGCCGACTCTTCGAGCATTTCGGTTTTGAAGCCTTTGCGCTCGGCGTAGCGTAGGTATTGGCGCAATAACATCGACGCCCAATCCTGCGCCTCGGTACCACCGGCGCCGGCTTGAATATCGATAAATGCGTTGCACGGATCGGCCGGATTGGAAAACATGCGGCGGAATTCCATATCGGCCACGGCTTTTTCAATCACAGCCGTATCGGCTTCGATGGCTTCGAGTGTGCTCTCGTCGCCTTCGGCCTTGGCCAGATCAAACAACTCTTTGCTGTCTTTTGCCGACGCGGTGGCGGTCTGAATGGTGGTGATGACCCCATCGAGCAATTTTTTTTCTTTGCCGAGCTCTGAGGTGCGTTTGGTATCGCCCCAAACGGCGGGGTCTTCGGTGAGGCGGGTGACTTCTTCGAGGCGGGTTACTTTGGCATCAAAGTCAAAGATACCTCCGCAATTCGTCCAGACGTGCGGACAAATCGGCAAGGGCATTGGAGATGGCGTTAACGCGGTCGGCTTCCATGATCTATTTCTTCAAAAAATTAAGGTTGAATTATAACGGAGGGGGGTGTTGCCATTGTCGCATTATGAAAAATTGGCCAAAAAATTGAGGTCAATGCGGCGCAACCAGGTCCGGTCGGTGTGCCTTGAGCCACGTATTTATATCCTTAAGCAGGCGTTTTGCCTCCGTGATGCAATGCTCGGCGCTGGAATCATCGATATCGTCACCGGTGTAGACCGAAAGATTGCGTTTGCGGCGCAGGGTATCCAGAACGGTAATGCGCGTCGCCTCCAAGCCGATCGAGTGCGCGAGTCCTTGCACGACCAGGCAGTTCTCGTTGAGCACACGTTGATCAAGCATATAGGATTCGTCTACTGACGTCGAAATCGAAATTGATAAGGCTCGCTGACGGGTAACTTTTCTTTGTGACCTACCAATCGTACGAGCATCTGTTCGCCGGATCGCGAAATCGAATCCACGCATTTTGCATTGACAATAGTTCCGCGATGAATCTGCCAGAACACCTCACCATCAAGACCTTCAAGCAACTCCTTGATTGATCGCCGAATGTGCAATTCGCCTCGTGTGGTGACCACTTTGGTGTACTTCGCATCTGACTGGAAGTAGCGAACTTCTTCAATCGGGACGATGCGGATTTGAGTGCCAACCGAAGCTTGAATCCAACGAATCGCAGCAGGTTTTCGACTTTTTTCGATCAGACGCAACACCTCTGTCAGTTCGGCTGGCGCACTAGTCAGGCGCTGTCGCAGTCTTGCCACGGTGACGGCAAGGCGTTCGCGTTCAATCGGCTTCACGACAAAATCGACGGCTCCTTCTTCGAACGCAGTGACGGCGTGTTGCTGATAAGCAGTCACGAATACAACATGGCAACGACCGGATACAACCCGCGCGACTTCGAGCCCGTTCAGTCCAGGTACATTAATATCGAGAAACAAGATGTCTGGCAGGCGCTCGCCAATCATTTTGACGGCGGTGATCCCGTCTTCGGCTTCGCGCGAGGTATCGAGCTCAGGCCAAAGCTCCGCCAAATGTTGGCGCAACGCACTGCGCAGCAGCGGTTCGTCTTCCACGATTAAGGCAGATTGCATCAGGTTACTCCACAGGTATCTGCAAAATGGCCTCAACACCTGAAGGCGAACGATGATTGAGCGACAGCGACGCGCGGACGCCGTATTTCGTGCTGATGCGCTCACGCAGATTGGCAAGCCCCATGCCGCTGCCCGCTTCGCTACCGAAACCCGTCCCGTTATCAAGCACCCGAACAGTCAGATTGCGCCCGCTTCGTGAGGCGACAATTTGCAGCGATCCGCCTTCAGGAAGGGTGTCGATGCCATGCTTTACCGCGTTCTCAACCAGTGTGACGATACCCAAAGGCGGTATTTGCAGGCTGTGCAATTCAGCTGGCACATCAATGCTGTACGACAGCCGTGTACCCATGCGCATTTTCATGATTTCAAGGTACGACGATAGTCGATCGAGTTCGTGTTTCATGGTCGATTTGCCCGCGCGCACATCGGGAATGGTGGTCTTTAAATACTGGATCAGGCTGCCTAACATGCGATCTGCGTCAGCAGGCACCGATCGCACCAGTTGTTGCACATTGGCGAGGGTGTTGTAGATAAAATGCGGCTCAATCTGCGACTGCAGTGCATGTAGCCTCAGTTCAACGAGTTGCAGATCCGCCGTTGCCCGGCGCTCGGCGTCCTGGCGAAGGGCGGTGCTGACCAGCATAAACAAGCAGAAACCAAACGTTGCCATGCCCGCAAAATCGTAGGTGGTGTG
>JAYTBF010000092.1:0-12170 GCA_043737175.1 Burkholderiales bacterium | reverse complement strand
GCTGCGGCCGATGGCGTGGGCGGATTTCACACCCAACTCTTCTTCAAGTGGGGTAATAAAGCGGTCAAATAAATCGAGCACCATGGCGTTGGCGTTGGCAATTTCGAGGCGCAACTCGGTGTTCATGAGTGAGGTAAACACCAACGGCCGACAGCCGGATTCACGGTGATTGGTCTCGATCATTTTCATGACGTCATGGACTTTTTCGATATTGTCGATAAACGGCAGGGTAATGCGCCGAAACTCGATTTCGTCAAATTGGGTCAGGAGGGAATTGCCGAGCATTTCGACGGTAATGCCGGTCCGGTCGGAGACAAAAAATGCAGTTCTTCTATGTGGCACGGGGCCTCCCGGTTGATTGACGTGAAAAATCAGTAAAAACAGACTAAAACACGGTGATTACAGACACAAACGGACGAATCCGCCGCCTGTCCGCTATAATTTTACTTCTTTTGCACTGCACCATTGCTGTTTGGATTTGCTGTCTCTGTGCTGCTGGCACTCCGCCACGTGCCCGTTCGGCCTGCGACGCGTTCCGCACCGCGTTCCTTCCTGTTTGTCCAATCGAAAGCGAAGTTCATGGCCCAAGACTCTGCCCAAGCCCAAGCCCAATCCGCCGTGCGTGTATTGCCATTGTCACAATGCCGTATGCATGATGTGGCCACGG
Source organism: Burkholderiales bacterium (assembly GCA_043737175.1). Lineage (GTDB taxonomy): Bacteria > Pseudomonadota > Gammaproteobacteria > Burkholderiales > Usitatibacteraceae > UKL13-2. Next base: position 11,503 of record JAYTBF010000092.1, on the reverse strand, counting down.
TGGGGGGCAAAAATGCCTCCCTTGGCGAGTTGATCAGCCAGCTTTCTGCTGCCGGCGTGCGTGTGCCCGGCGGTTTTGCCACCACCGCCGATGCCTTTCGGCAGTTTTTAAGCCACAACCAACTCACTGAAAAAATCAACGCGTCATTGTTGTCGTTGGATATTGAAGATCTGACGGCTCTGGCCAAAACCGGTGCCATGGTGCGCGATTGGGTGGTAAAGGCACCGCTGCCCCCGGAACTGGATGCGGAAATTCGCACTGCCTACGCCGCGCTCACCAAAAACGACGCCGACGCATCGTTTGCAGTACGTTCATCGGCGACCGCGGAAGATTTGCCGGACGCATCGTTTGCCGGCCAGCAAGAAACATTTTTGAATATCAAAGGCATCGACAACGTGCTCGATGCCATCAAACACGTGTTTGCTTCGCTGTACAACGATCGGGCGATTTCGTATCGGGTGCACAAGGGTTTTGCCCACGCCGAAGTGGCGTTGTCGGCCGGGGTGCAACGCATGGTGCGTTCGGACACCGGTGCCGCCGGCGTCATTTTTACCCTCGACACCGAGTCGGGCTTTCGCGATGTGGTGTTTGTCACCGCCAGTTATGGTCTGGGTGAAATGGTGGTGCAGGGTGCCGTCAATCCGGATGAGTTTTATGTCAGCAAGGTTTGTTTAAAAAACGGCAAACCGGCAGTGTTGCGACGGGCGCTCGGTTCCAAGGCGTTGAAAATGATTTTCAGCGGCAACCAAACCGCCGGCAAATCAGTCGAGACCGTGCCGGTTGAACAGAACCAGCGCGATCAATTTTCATTGACGGACACAGACATTGAAGAGTTGGCGCGGTACGCGGTGGCGATTGAAAACCACTACGGCTGCCCGATGGATATCGAGTGGGGCAAAGAGCAAGACGGCAAACTTTATATTTTGCAGGCGCGCCCCGAGACGGTGAAGTCCCAGGAAACCCGCACCGACTCATTGACGCGTTACAAATTGACTGGCAGCGGCAAAAAACTCGCCGAAGGCCGGGCCATTGGCAGCAAGGTCGGTTCCGGTCCGGCACGGGTGATCGCCAATGTTGATGAGATTTCGTTGTTCCAGCCGGGGGACGTGATTGTGACGGACATGACCGACCCGAATTGGGAGCCGGTCATGAAAAAAGCCTCGGCGATTATTACTAATCGCGGCGGGCGCACGTGTCACGCCGCCATCATCGCCCGTGAACTGGGTGTGCCGGCGATTGTCGGCTGTGAAAATGCCACGGAGACCATTCGCGACGGCGAGGACGTTACCGCGAGTTGTTGTGAAGGCGATACCGGTAATGTCTATCAAGGCAAGGTGCCGTTTGAGGTGATCACGGTTGAGCTCGCCAACATGCCAAAGATCCCGGTGAAAATTTCCATGAATGTGGGCAACCCACAATTGGCGTTTGATTTTGCGCAATTGCCGAATGAGGGTGTGGGTTTGGCGCGCTTGGAATTTATTATTTCCAACACCATCGGCATTCACCCGAAGGCGTGTCTTGATTACAAAAAACTGCCGGAAGATGTACGCGCCAAAGTGGCGCATGCATCGCGTGGTTACGCCACACCGGTTGATTTTTATATACAGAAGATGATTGAAGGCGTTGCCACCATTGCAGCCGCGTTCTGGCCGAAAAAAGTGATTGTGCGGTTGTCGGATTTTAAATCCAATGAATATCGTAACTTGATTGGCGGCCCCAACTACGAACCGACCGAAGAAAATCCGATGTTGGGATTTCGCGGCGCGTCTCGTTATATCGCCCATTCATTTCGTGAGTGTTTCAAGCTTGAATGTGAGGCGATGAAATATGTGCGCGACACAATGGGTCTGACCAACGTCGAATTGATGGTGCCGTTTGTGCGCACCTTGGGTGAAGCCGATAAGGTGTTGGCGATCATGCAAGAGTTTGGCCTGGAACGTGGCAAAAACGATTTACGTATTGTCATGATGTGTGAGATTCCATCCAACGCGATTTTGGCCGATGAATTTTTGCAGCGTTTTGACGGCTTCTCGATTGGTTCAAACGACATGACGCAACTGACACTGGCGCTCGATCGTGATTCGGGCCTGGTGATGGATGCGTTTGACGAACGTGATGAAGCGGTCAAACGGATGTTGCACATGGCCATTGTGGCGTGTCGCAAAGCCAATAAATACGTTGGCATTTGTGGGCAGGGTCCATCCGACTATCCTGACCTTGCCGAGTGGCTGATGAAAGAAGGCATTGAGTCGATGTCGCTGAATCCGGACACGGTGGTCGAAACCTGGTTGCATTTGGCCAAGGTGAAATAGGCCATGGTGGTTTGGCAGTTCTCCCGTTTTGACGACTTGCCGCCGCGTGATTGGTACGCGGTGTCGGCGGCGCGTATTGACGTATTTGTGATGGAACAAAATTGCCCCTTCCAAGATTTGGATGGTGCCGATTTTTATGCATGGCACTTGCTCGGCTGGCACGGCACGGGTGTTGACAAAAAACTCGCGTCCTATTGTCGTTTGGTTGATCCGGGCATTAAATTTGTTGCCCCGTCGATTGGCCGGGTATTGACTACCAAGGACTATCGTACCGGCGGGCATGGCAGGATATTGATGGCCGAAGCCTGTGCGCGCCATGACGCGCTATATCCGGGTCAACCGAATCGCATCGGCGCACAAGCACGACTAGAAAAGTTTTATCAGGAATTTGGTTATGTGACTGATTCCGACATGTACATGGAAGACGGTATTCCACATTTAGAAATGGAAAGAAAATAAATGACCAAACATCATGTTAATCGCGCAGTGATTGTTACCGGCTCAACCTCTGGCATCGGCCTCGGCATCGCCCGCGCTTTTGCCGCCGAGGGTGCCAACATCATGTTGAATGGCTTTGGTGATGCGGCAGCAATTGAAAAAATGCGCGCCGAGTTGGCGGCCGAACATGGAGTGAAGGTGTTGTATTCGGCGGCGGATATGTCCAAGCCTGCCGAAATTACCGCGATGGTGGCCGAGGCCACGACGGCGTTTGGTAGCGTGGATATTTTGGTCAACAACGCCGGCATTCAGCACGTCGCGCCGGTCGATGAATTTCCCCCCGAAAAATGGGACGCGATTATTTCAATTAATTTGACGTCGGTATTTCACGCCACCCGTGCGGTGTTGCCGTTGATGAAACAAAAAAAGTGGGGGCGGGTGATCAATATCGCCTCGGCGCATGGTCTGGTGGCCTCACCTTTTAAGTCGGCCTATGTGGCCGCCAAACACGGCGTGGTGGGGTTCACCAAATCGTGTGCGATTGAAGTGGCGGAGATGGGCATTACCGTCAATGCAATTTGTCCCGGATATGTTTTTACGCCACTGGTTGAAAAACAAATTGACGACCAGGCCAAGGTGCATGGCATTCCGCGTGAGGCAGTGATTCGCGACATCATGCTGGCGCCGCAACCCAACAAACGATTTGCCGAAGTCAGTGAAGTGGCCTCACTGGCCGTGTACCTGGCGTCCGACGCGGCGCAGGGAATTACCGGCACGTCACTGTCGATTGACGGCGGCTGGACGGCGCGCTAACGATCAACAAAAAGTGATCACCCCCAATCACCCCCTATCGCCACGATCATTATTGGAGATTCAAATGAGTAAAGTTTATGCGGACGCCCAATCCGCCCTTGCAGGCTTATTAAAAGACGACATGACGATCGCCGCGGGCGGTTTTGGCCTGTGTGGAATCCCAGAAAATTTAATCGCCGCGCTGGTTGCAAGCAAAACCACCGGGCTGACCATCGCCGGTAACAACGCGGGTGTCGATGACTTTGGCATGGGCTTGTTGTTGAAGACCCATCAGGTTAAAAAAGTCATTGCATCCTATGTCGGCGAAAACAAGGAGTTTGAGCGTCAGGTATTGGCCGGTGAATTGGAATTGCAATTGACACCACAGGGCACACTCGCCGAAAAATTTCGTGCCGGTGGCGCTGGCATTCCGGGTTTTTACACCCGCACCGCGTTTGGCACTTTGCTCGCGGAAGGCAAACACACCCACAAATTTGACGGCAAAGAGTATGTGTTGGAAGAAGCCATTCGCGCCGATCTGTCGATTGTCAAAGCGTGGAAGGGTGACAAGGCGGGCAATCTGGTTTACCGGCAAACGTCGCGTAATTTCAACCCGATGATTGCCACCTGCGGAAAAGTAACCGTGGCGGAAGTCGAAGAGCTGGTGGAAATCGGCGAACTCGATCCGGATCAGATTCACACGCCGGGTATTTTTGTTGATCGTATTATTCAAGGCGCGAAATACGAAAAACGTATCGAGTTCCGCACTGTGCAGGGTGTGGCCGCATCGAAGAAAGATTCACCGATTCGTGACTTGATGGCCAAACGCGCCGCCAAAGAATTGCGTGATGGTTATTACGTCAATCTCGGTATTGGTATTCCAACACTGGTCGCCAATCACATCCCTGAAGGCATGAGTGTCACCTTGCAAAGTGAAAACGGTTTATTGGGCATCGGCCCGTTTCCAACCGACGATGCGGTTGATCCCGATTTGATCAACGCCGGCAAACAAACCATCACAACATTGCCGGGTTCGAGTTTTTTTTCGAGCGCGGATTCGTTTGGCATGATCCGTGGTGGTCATATTGATTTGTCGATTCTCGGTGGCCTTGAGGTCGCTGAAAATGGTGACCTCGCCAATTGGATGGTGCCCGGCAAAATGGTCAAGGGTCCCGGCGGCGCGATGGATTTGGTTTCCGGCGTCAGACGTGTGGTGGTGCTGATGGAGCACACCTCGAAAGACGGCGCGTCAAAAGTTTTGAAAGAATGCTCATTGCCGATCACCGGCCGTGGTGTGGTCAATCTGATCATCACTGATTTGTGTGTGTTTGAAGTCGATGCAAAAACCGGCTTGACGTTGATCGAATTACACCCCGGTGTGACGCTTGATGACATCAAGGCGAAGACAGTCGCCCCGTTCAAAGTAAAATTGTAATGTCCTTGCTGGGGGCGGTGTTTCAGGCATAAATGTCTGGAAAGTGGCGTGGAATAAGTAGTTTTTTCGTCTGTTAGTTCTGCTGGCCGTGCGTTTTGAGACGGTGGATGCACCCTCTCCCCAACCCCTCCCCCGTCAAGGGGGAGGGGCTTTACTTCACTCTCTCCAACACCACGCTCGTCAAGGGGGAGGGGATTTACTTCACTCTCTCCAACACTGCTGCCGTCAAGGGAACGGGCTCTACTTCCCTCAAGCCAACGCGTTTCCTTGTCAAAAGCCGGGTCCTTACTTCCCTCTCCCCTCGCGGGAGAGGGATCGAGGGAGAGGGGGCGAAGCAGAGGGATCGAGGGAGAGGGGGCAAGTGTGCATCCACCATCTCTCATTACCAAATCAAAAAGCATCAAACTCGCCGTCACTGATCCAGTCCACCGCAAAGTACGTTGCTAACCCAATGCCAACGCGCTGATGCCAAGCACCATGCCGATGGCGGCAATGGTGCGACGGGTCACATCACCTTCTTTGAGCATATGTGCGCCCAGTAACGCCGCAAACAAGATCGACAGTTCACGCGCCGGGGCGACGTAACTTACCGGTGTGGTCACCATCGCGGTCAATACCAAAATGTACGATAGCGGGCTCATCACACCGATCGCGATCACGCTGCTGCGATGGTTCCGCCAGGCGATCGCCATGGCGGTTGGCGCTTGCCAGCGGGTGTACGGCACAAGCATGACCACTCGCGCCACATTCGCTCCCCAATCAAACACCACCGGTGGAATCAGGAATAACGCCACCGCCTGTTTGTCCCACAGGGTGTAGGAGGCGATCATACAGCCGCACAAAAATGCGAAGCTGACGCCGCTTCTGGCATGTTTGGAAAATAGTTTGCGGGGATCACCCGTCAGGACAAGCGCCGAAAAGCCAATCAGCACCGCACCCGCCACCGCGAGCGCGGACATGCGTTCACCAAAAAAAAGCGTGGCGGCAACAATGGTCAACAACGGCCCGGTGGCGCGCGCCAGCGGATACACCACCGACAGGTCGCCGCTGGATCCTGCTGAACGATAAGCGCGGTCGAGCAACAAAAAATAAACCATGTGTAACAAGCCTGAGCCGGCCAGCATTCCAAGGGTCGCCCATATGCCCCATGGCAGCGGAAATCCGCGCCAGATCAGAAACAATGAGAAGGGGGTTAACACGACGGTTGCCACAATGGCGGACAACGTCAAAATGCCGAGCCCGCCGCCACATTTTTTGAGCAGGAAATTCCACGACGCATGCAAAAACGCCGCGGTCACCACTAATAGGAGCGCGTCATAGCTCACGGTGTGCTGGGGGCATGTTGAATTTCTCGAACCTCATTTTATGTGTGACTGAAAACCGGGCACTTCTCCCTTTTCAAAAGGGAGATTGAGAGGGATTTGCTTATGCGAACCACGTGTGACCACTGAAAATCCCCCCCGCCCCCCTTTAAAAAGGGGGGGGAAGGTATCCCATGCAATAAATAGCAAATGGATTCATCGTTGTTGTCGCATTTAAGCGCAAGGTGAATTTCTCGAACCTCATTTTATGTGTGACTGAAAACCGGGCACTTCTCCCTTTTCAAAAGGGAGATTGAGAGGGATTTTGCGAACCAAGTGTCACCACTGAAAATCCCCCCGACCCCCTCTTTAAAAAGGGGGGGAAGCTATTGCGGGCAAGATCAACAGTATGAACTTGGTCACCCGACCCTCAATTTCAAAAGGGGGAAAGGTATTGCCACCCGTTGGACTCTTTCTTTTCTTTGCGTTAAGCGAATGTCAGCTATCGCCTAAAATTTTTCGTTGCGAACCACACCAACATCGGAAACAAATAACGTAAGAGAAAAATTTTTGGTGTAGTTGGTGAACACATGCTCGACTATTTTTTCAGCGACCGATGCTTCACAAATCACTTCCATGCGAATCGAGCGGCTGCCTTCCCAGTCGGCGTCGCGTGTGCCGTGTAAGCCACCACCGTGTACTTCGGCGATGGTATAGCCATGGGCACCAAATGCCTTGATGTCGCGCACCAAAAGTTTTTCCAGCGCGGCTTCGCCAATAATGACCAGCAATTTTTTCGGGAATGTATTCATTTTCAGTTATCGGTGAATGAATTGTGCCATCTGAAAATACAGGGGAATGCCAAGTGTCAAATTAAAGGGGAAGGTGATGGCCAATGCGGCGCCAATGCTGAGTGACGGATTGGCCTCGGGCACGGCAATCCGCATCGCGGCCGGTGCGGCGATATACGACGCGCTGGCGGCAAGGATGGCCAGTAGTGTCGTGCCGCCGAGTGAAAAACCGACCAACAAACCGATGACCGCGCCGATCATGGCAAACGTGATCGGAATGACGATACCAAAGCCGACCAGGAACCAGCCGGATTTTTTGAGATCCGCAATGCGACCGGCGGCAACCAAACCCATTTCCAACAGGAACAAGGCGAGCACACCTTTAAACAAATCAAAAAACAATCCGCGCATGGGATCCAAACCTTGCGGCCCGGCAGCCCAGCCGATCAATAGTCCACCCACCAACAGCACCACCGCTTTGCTGAAAAATATTTCGTGCATGAGTGGACCCCATTGCACTGTTTTTAGCGTGTACATACGCGCCAGCATAATGCCGACAAAAATGCCGGGCACCTCAAGTAGCGCAACAAACAACGGCATGTACTCTTCGTAGGCGATGCCCTGTTTGGTCACAAACGCCAGCCCGACGGCAAAGGTCACCACACTCACCGAGCCGTAATGGGCGGCAATGGACGCCGAATCAAAATTATTCAACCGGCCGACAAACCGCAGCACCGGGTAGGCCAGCAACGGCAGCACCAATCCCATCGCGATCACGGCTATTGCCTGTGGCGCGATTATTGTAATCGGATGTTTGGCGAGCTCGATGCCGCCCTTTAAGCCGATGGCCAGTAGCAGGTAAATCGACAGGGTTTCGTAAAGCGCCTCGGGCAGACGTAAATCGCTTTTGGCGAGACGCGCGATGACACCCAGCAAAAAAAATAGGACGACGGGATCCAACGGTTACGGCCTCATGGCGTGAATCAGATCGAGATAATCCGGCCGGTCGGAATGTAAATAACCGCGTCTGAGCAAACAATCAACAATGACCAGGGCCGCCTCGGCGGTAAATTGTGATGGATTTTCCAGCAAGGTCAGCAGGTCGGCAATCGGCACACACTTAAATTCAGTGACCTCACCATCCTGATTCTTCGGTTCAAACGTGTCCGGCAAAATGAGGTCGTGGACAAAAATGATTTCTTTATGAAAACCTTCCTCGGTAATACGTTTGCATCGCACTGCACCGGAGGCACGCGAGGCCGCGCCCAGGGTCGTATCGATGCCGGCTTCTTCGAGGCTTTCTTTGGCCAGCGTTTGCATCGGTGAATAACCACGCGTTATACGTCCGGCAACAATGTTGTCGAGTTTTCCCGGATCGACATATTTTGATTCGGCGCGACGCGCCAGCCACATATACGGTTGACCATTGCGTGCGGTCAGTCCGTTGAGATGCGACGCATAAACTGTCACACCGAAATAAGGTGTGGCGGCGCGTTCGATATGAAATACGGGCGGGGCGTAAAACGATTCGGCCACCGTCACCAGTTCGCCCCGCCAACCACGAATCACGTCCTGCGTGGCCAGTGTCTCCACCACCTCGGCGATCGCCACACTGCGATGTTCGGCCGATGCAAAGTCGCCGATCATGCCGACACCACGCGGGCGGATCACAAAATATTCCGGCCACTCGTTGAGCCGCTCGGCAAATGATTTTTTCATCCAGCCGGCCAGCACCCCATCCGCTGTCAGCGGTAACAGGCTGTCAGAAGGGTCAAATGTGGATGCGGCTTGTACAAAGGTGTTGAGGGCAGAGCTCATGGCCGTTTATTGTTGGTGAGGGCTGTTTTTTCGGATTAAACCTGACTCATGACGAGCAGGTTTAAGGCATTTTTGATTATAGTAGCGTATTCCACTCGACTGCGCAGGTGTTGGTGCACTTGAATGATTGGTCGGTAACCCCTTGGAGGCGCAGTTGAAAGTGATTGTTCTCGGTGCCGGTGTGATCGGCACCTCTTCGGCGTGGTATCTCGCCAAGTTGGGCCATGACGTGGTGGTGATTGACCGGCAAAGTGGCGCCGGCATGGAAACCAGCTTTGCCAATGGCGCGCAGGTATCGGTTTCCCAATCCGAGCCATGGGCCGCGCCCTCGGCGCCCCTGAAAGTCCTGAAATGGCTTTTTAAGGAAGATGCGCCGCTGTTGTTCCGCCCGCAATTTGACTGGCATCAGCTGTCGTGGGGGTTGGAGTTTCTGGTCGAATGCCTGCCATCACGATATCGCTTCAACATTCAGCAAATGGTCAACCTCGGTTTGTATAGCCGTGAATCGTTGCAGGCGTTACGCGCCGAAACCGGCATTGAATATGATCATGCCACGCGTGGCATTTTGCAGTTTTATACCGAGGAGTCGGACTACGCCGGTGCCGCCGAGGCGTGTGCCATGTTGTCCAAGTTTGGTATTCAGAGAAACGTGGTTTCACGCGACGAGGCCATCGTCATCGAGCCTGCCCTGCGCAGTTTGGGCACCCGTCTGAAGGGTGCGAGTTACGCCGTGAGCGACGAATCGGGCGACGCATTTAAATACACCCAAAATCTCGCCAAGCTTTGTGAATCAGCGGGCGTGAAATTTATGTATGACACGGCGATTGAAGCTATTCGTACTGATGGCAATCGAATTTCCAGTGTGGCGGTGAAACGTAAAGATGCCATCAGCTACGATGCCATGTCGGCTGATGCCTATGTGGTGTGTCTGGGTGCCTTCAGCACACCGGTGCTACGCACCATCGGTATTTCCATTCCGGTTTATCCGGCCAAGGGGTATTCAGCCACCCTGGAGACGGCAGGATTCGGCGGCGCGCCGCAGGTGAGCCTGACTGATGAAGCGATGAAAATTGTTTTTACGCGTATTGGTGATCGACTGCGCATCGCCGGCACCGCCGAGATGGCGGGCTACAGCACCGATATCAACATGGTGCGATGTGAGGCCTTGGTCAAACGCGCGCGTGATTTGTTTCCAAACGCGGCCGACTATGATCATCCGCAGTATTGGACGGGATTGCGTCCATCAACACCTTCAAACCGGCCGATCATCGGCCGGGCGCATTACAACAATTTATTTTTGAATACCGGCCACGGCACACTCGGTTGGACGGAGGGGCCGGGTTCGGGTCGGGCGCTGGCCGATTTGGTGTCGGGCAAGGTGCCGGAAGTCGACTATAAGTTTTTACACGTTGACGGACACAAACCAAAGTGATCACGCTCGACGACATTCGCGACGCTGCCGGGGTTTTGGCCGGTCATGTGGTCAATTCACCCTGCCTGCATTCGCGTACGCTCTCGGAAATTGTTGGCGCTGAGATTTTCCTTAAGTTTGAAAATCATCAATTCACCGCGAGCTTTAAGGAGCGCGGCGCACTCAACAAACTCGCCTCATTATCGGCAGAACAAAAAAACTGCGGGGTGATTGCGGCCAGTGCCGGTAACCACGCACAGGGTGTTGCCCATCACGCCACCCGTTTAAAAATTCCGAGTGTGATTGTCATGCCGACCTTCACGCCGAATGTCAAAGTCGAAATGACCCGGCGCCACGGTGCCGAAGTGGTGTTGTTCGGTGACGATTTTGATGCTGCGAAAGCGCATGCTTATTCGCTGGCAGAACAGCGTGGCCTGGTATTTGTGCATCCTTATGACGACGAAAAAGTCATGGCCGGGCAGGGCACCATCGCGCTGGAAATGCTGACCCAGCAGCCGGATTTGGATATGCTGGCCATTGCCATCGGTGGCGGCGGCTTGATTTCCGGTATGGCGGTGGCGGCAAAGGCGTTGCGCCCGGATATCGAAATAATCGGTGTGCAAACCAGCCGTTTTGCTTCCATGTACGCCGCGATCAACCACACCACACCCTCGTTTGGACCGTCAACCATTGCCGAGGGTATTGCAGTGAAATCACCGGGCGTGCTGACACGTGCGGTGATCGAAAAACTGGTGCGTGAGATTGTCTTGGTTGATGAGGGCGATATCGAACAGGCGATGGTAATGTTGCTCGAAATCGAAAAGACGGTGGTCGAAGGCGCGGGTGCGGCCTCACTGGCAGCATTGATTCGCCACCGTCAATTGTTTGCCGGACGGCGCGTGGGTATTGTCTTATGCGGCGGCAATATTGATCCGTTGATGCTGGCTGAAATTATCCAGCGTGGCATGGTGCGCTCGGGACGGTTGGCACGGATCAAAGTGGAACTGCGGGATTTGCCGGGCGCACTCGCGAAAATTACCAACTTGATTGCCGAATCACACGCCAATATTGAGGAAGTACATCATCAGCGCGCGTTTACCAATTTGCCGGTACAAAGTGCCGAAGTGGAATTTGTCTTGAAGACCCGCAACGCCGCGCACATCGACGAAATTATCGGCAAACTCGAGGCGGGCGGATTTCGCGCC
>JAYTBF010000091.1:0-12253 GCA_043737175.1 Burkholderiales bacterium | reverse complement strand
AACGTCCAAACAACTGATGCGAACCGTCAAGAGAGTGTGGGATGTGCAGGCGATAGGTGATTTGGACGGCGATGGCTTTGGCGATATGGTCTGGCGTTACTTGGGATTCACGCCGGAGCGTCCCGGTGACACTGGTGTGTCCTATATTTGGTTTACTAATGCCAATTTTGGTCCGGGCAATCCCGGTCCGCCAGTCGTCCGCAAACGCGGCGGTGCGCCACTCGATTGGACGCTGTTGGGTGCGGCCGACCTGAATGGTGATGGTGCGGCTGATATGGTTTATATCAGCCCGGCCAATCAAGTGCGGGTATTAATGGCCACCGCCCAACGCACCTGTGCTAATTTTGCGGCCGGCACCATTCCAACGGGTTTTAGCGCGCTGCGTCTTGCCGATTTCGCCGCCAATGGTCGATCGGAAATTCTGTTGCGCAATAACACCAGCGGTGAAGTGCGTCTCATGGCGCTCGACGCCACCAGTGTAGTGTTGCCGCCGTTTACAGCGAACCCAGATGATCCGGATGCCAATTGCACCGCCACCACCGCGACCATCACCAACTCCATCAGCAATCTGCCCAATACCGACCCAACTTGGAAGTTTTATGCGGCCGAAGATTTGGATGGTGACGGCCGCGCGGATATCATTTGGCGGCAGCCGAGCGGGCAATTGACGCTGTGGAAAATGAACGGGACATTTGTGCCCACCGTCACCATCAATGCCGGTACGGCACCCGCCAACTTCCAGCCGAACACACCGGCAACAGCGAATTCACCGGTGTTTTAGAAAAATGCGTAACCGGCGTCTCTCCTAAGCTTCAGAAACTTCTGAACATTGTCATTCCGAACAGATTCATGTGAGGAATCCCATCCTGCCAAGAATAGAAGCAGCGCCAATTGGTTGCGATTACCCAACTCGTCACGGATGAGATTCCTCACCAAGGGCGGTTCGGAATGACAGTTTTTTGCGGAGGCGGATGGGTTACCGCCTTCGATTGCAGCCTACGGTTACAGCATTAGAAATCCACTCAAAAATAGCCTCGTTATCGTCACAAGGCCTTTTGGGAAATTTCGGTTAAATGTTTCACCGCACGTTCGAGCATGCGGTCGCGATTCAACAGGTAGTCTTGACGGGTCAATTTGACTTCAATGTCAGGAATGACCCCCGTTCCCTCGACCCGGCTACCGTTTTTTGTCACAAATCCGATTTCACTGTAGGCCATTTGTGCTCCGCCAGGTACGTCGGCAAGGCCCAAATAACCGAGCAGACAACCGCAGGTGCGGGTGCCGATGAGGGTGGCGCGGCCAGACTCTTTCATCACCACGGAAAATATTTCGGACGCAGACGCCGAGCTTTCGTTGGTCAATAACACCACCGGTTTGGTGTAGGCAATGGCGCCACTTCCCTTGAGGGTCGGCTGCATTTTCATGGTATCGATAAAAAACAATTTGTGCGGTTTGCCTGAGCGGGTGAGCAGGGTGACGCCCTTGACTTCGTCCTTAAAAAAACGATTCAGCAAATTGGATGACATGGCCGACGAGCCGCCGCCGTTATTGCGTAAATCAACAATCATTCCGGGCGCATCTTTCATGCGCTCCATTTCGGCCAAAATGCCGCCTTCCAAACCACCAACAAATCCGGAAAAACGCATGTAGGCAAATCCAGACGGCAACAATCGTGGTGTGTATTCCGGAAGTGCTGAGAACTTGCGGCGCTTCAGTGTCGCGCTGATTTCGCTCTTGTCATCACGCGTAAACACCATTGATGCAGTCGTGTCGATATCGCCGGAGTTGATTTTCCGTAAGGCGCCGCGCGTCCGTGCCCATGGGGTGGAGGTGTCGCGTGCCTCTGCTGCGAGTCGACGATACAGCGCCAACGCAGGTTCGCCGTTGATCGACTGGATGGTCATGCCGGCTCGGACACCTGCCCAAAACCCGTCGGATTGTGGGTGCACCGACGTGACCACCAAGGCTTGATCAATTTCCGCAATGCCCAATCCCAAACTGTGCGATTCATTGTTCTTTTGTTGTTGCACCAGCTTGGGCGAATGCACCCGCGTATGCGAGTCTTTTAATTCGCCGGTCATTTTGTCGAGCAATTCCCAGTATTCGTCGTCCGATTTGGCAGCGAGAATGCGTGGCTCGTACTGTTTGCGCACTGCCAGCCAATCGATGCCATTCAGTTTGTGATCGTAATAACGTTCATTCACGGTCGTCCAGACAAAATCAAGGGCGTCGCGCCGCCAATTTTCATTGGGCGAGGGCACCGGAACGTCCGGGGTGAGCAAGGGCGTATTGGTGCGCGACAAAATGCGTTGTGGGTCAACGATGGCGCAACCGGAGGCGAGCAAAACAAGAGTGGTGGCAACAATGAAACGAATAGGCTGGGTCATAATTTTGGCGGGGAGTGGGGCGATGGACTTTTGGCCACAACGGGCTGGAGCGGGCTGAGGCACCGTAAATTTCGTGGAAATCCAAAGTTTAGCAGCAACATCTGCGCACGTTTTCCTCGCGTGACGGGGTTTCCGGTAAAATTTAGCTGCCGTTTTGAGAGTGACACAATCGTTCTCAAAGGATCGGCTTAGTTTGCACGATTTGTTGCCAAGCCGGCGCGACGTGCAAGTTAGAACGACGTTTTGGCCCAATATTTTGGGTCGGAAATACCGAAGACAAAATTTGAGGAGTTCGTCGATGTCTGCTGTTGCTGGTGCCACCCAAAATTCCGCTCTGTCCGCCACGTCCACTTTGGCCACCGCTGCCACCACGGCCGATGCGGCGATTACGCTGGACGACAAGTACCTACTCGATCATGGTCGGGTTTATTTAACCGGCACCCAGGCGCTGGTGCGCCTGCCGATGATTCAGCGGCAACGTGATCTGGCCGCGGGACTCAACACCGCCGGATTCATCTCCGGTTATCGTGGCTCACCGTTGGGTGCCTACGATCAAGCGTTGTGGAAAGCCAAATCCTTCCTCAAGGAAAAACATATATTTTTCACGCCCGGCGTGAATGAAGAACTCGCCGCCACCGCCGTGTGGGGCTCGCAGCAGGTTGGATTATTTGCAGGCGCCAAATACGACGGCGTATTTGGTATTTGGTACGGCAAGGGCCCGGGCGTCGATCGATGTGGTGACGTGTTTAAACACGCCAACGCTTTTGGTACCTCCAAACATGGTGGTGTGCTATTGGTGGCGGGTGACGATCACGCCTGTAAGTCATCGACGCTGCCGCATCAATCCGAACACGCCTTTGATGCAGCGATGATTCCGGTGTTGTACCCAACCGGTGTCGCCGATTTGATCGAGCTGGGTTTACACGGCATTGCCATGTCACGTTATTCGGGTTGTTATGTGGCGTTTAAGTGTGTGTCGGACACCGTGGATGCGTCGGCCTCGGTCAACCTCGACATTGATTCACCGAAAATTGTTTTGCCGGAAGACTTTCAGATGCCGGTAGGCGGCTTGCACATTCGCTGGCCGGATTCACCGCTCGATCAAGAGCAGCGTTTGCAGCACGATAAAATTTATGCCGCGTTGGCCTATGCACGGGTGAATAAGCTCAATCGCGTCACCATTGGCGCGGAAGACTCCGGTAAACCGGCACGTCTCGGCATCATCGCCTCCGGCAAGAGTTACCTCGACACCATGCAGGCGTTGGAAGACTTGGGCATTGACGCCCGCCACGCCGGCGAAATCGGTTTACGGGTAATGAAAGTTGGTATGCCCTGGCCGTTGGAGTCCACCTCGGTGCGTGAATTCGCCAGCGGGTTGGATGAAATTTTGGTGGTCGAAGAAAAGCGTCAATTGATCGAGTATCAGTTAAAGGAGCAGCTCTACAACTGGCGTGATGATGTGCGCCCACGGGTCATCGGCAAATACGACGAACACGGCGAATGGGAAGTGTCGCGTCCGGAATGGTTATTGCCGGCCTCGGGTGAACTCACCCCGGCGATGATTGCGCGCGTGATCGCCAATCGTATCGCCAAATTTTATACTTCAAAAAT
The DNA here is from genome assembly GCA_043737175.1 of Burkholderiales bacterium. Taxonomy (GTDB): domain Bacteria; phylum Pseudomonadota; class Gammaproteobacteria; order Burkholderiales; family Usitatibacteraceae; genus UKL13-2. The sequence continues at coordinate 8,255 of JAYTBF010000091.1, read as the reverse complement.
TGTCCAGGCGCGCCTGAAATTTATTGAAGACAAAGAAACCGCACTGGCGCAACCACGCGCCAAGGTGGCACGCATTCCGTACTACTGTTCAGGCTGCCCGCACAACACCAGCACACGTGTGCCGGAAGGCTCGAAGGCGCTGGCCGGAATAGGTTGCCACTATATGGCGACGTGGATCCGGCCTGAAGAGACCATGACCTTTACACAAATGGGCGGCGAAGGGGTGCCATGGGCCGGCATTGCGCCATTCACCAATACCAAACACGTGTTTGCCAATTTGGGTGACGGTACCTATTTCCATTCCGGTCTATTGGCGATTCGTGCCGCGGTCAGCGCGAAGGTCAACATTACCTATAAGATTTTGTATAACGACGCGGTCGCCATGACCGGTGGTCAGCCGGTGGATGGCCCGCTCGATGTTGCGCAAATCACCCGTCAGGTGCACGCCGAGTCGGTCGGCAAAATTGTTATTGTCACCGACGAGCCGGATAAATATCCAGAGGGTGTTAATTTTGCGCCGGGTGTAACGGTGCATCACCGTGATGAACTTGATGCGGTTCAACGTGAACTGCGCGAATTGTCGGGCACGACCATTCTGATTTACGATCAAACCTGCGCGGCAGAAAAACGCCGTCGCCGCAAACGCGGCACCTACCCGGATCCACAAAAACGCGTGGTCATCAACGACCTGGTGTGTGAGGGGTGTGGCGATTGTGGCAAAAAATCCAATTGCCTGTCGATCATGCCACTCGAAACCGAGCTTGGTCGTAAACGCGCCATCGATCAATCTTCGTGCAACAAAGATTTTTCTTGTGTGAAGGGCTTTTGCCCGTCGTTTGTGACGGTCGAAGGCGGCACGTTACGCAAGCAAAAACCAGTGGTACAAGCAGTGCTGGCGGCCTTGCCAGAGCCGACCTTACCAACACTTGATCAGCCATGGGGTATTTTGATTACCGGCGTGGGCGGCACCGGTGTGGTGACCATTGGTGCATTGTTGGGCATGGCTGCACACTTGGAAAACAAAGGTGTGGCGGTACTCGACATGACCGGCCTCGCACAAAAGGGCGGCAGTGTTTATACCCACGTGCGTATCGCCAAACAGCCGGATGATTTGTACGCGGTACGGATCGCTGCTGGTGAAGCCAATGCTTTGCTGGGGTGTGACATGATTGTGTCAACCTCCGATGAAGCCATCGCCAAGATGCAAAAGTCACTCACGCGCGGTGTGGTCAATGCCGATGTCTCGACCACCGGTGAATTCACCAAAAAAACCGACTTGCACATTCCCATCGGCGACTTGGAAGCGACCTTGCAAGACACCATGGCCGAAGTCGCGTTTGTTGACGCCACCCAATTGACCACGGCATTAATGGGCGACGCCATTTTCACCAACCCGTTTGTGATGGGTTATGGTTATCAGCTCGGGCTGATTCCGTTGGCATCGGAATCGATTGTGCGCGCCATTGAATTAAACGGCACCGCTGTTGAACGCAACAAACAGGCATTTGAATGGGGCCGCCGTGCGGCTGTTGATATGGCTACCGTGAAAAAAGCCGCGTTCCCAACACCGCCAATTAGCGGCCTGTACAAAATGTCCGAATCGGTTGATGAAATGGTTTCGCGTCGTGAGCAGTTTTTGACGGGGTATCAAAATATCGCTTACGCCAATCGTTATGCGGCATTGGTGAAACGCGTGGCAGATTTTGAAGGCAAAAACTTTCCCGGCAAAAAATCGCTGACCGCCGCCGTGGCGCGTTATTACTTCAAAGTATTGGCGTACAAGGATGAATACGAAGTTGCACGGCTATATGCCGATATGGGCTTCAAGAAAAAAATTGCCGAGCAGTTTGAAGGCGATTACAAATTAACCTTCCACCTCGCCCCACCGATCATGTCGGACTTGGACGCGACCACCGGTGAACCACGCAAAAAAATATTTGGTCCGTGGATGATGTCGGCCTTTACGGTACTCGCCAAGTTCAAGGGCTTACGTGGCACGGCGCTGGACATTTTTGGGTATTCGGCCGAGCGCAAAATGGAGCGGCAGTTGATTGCTGATTACGAGGCGTTGATCAACACCTTGCTGACCAAAACAACCGGAGACAATTATGAGGTCGCGGTGGATCTGGCGTCGATTCCGGAACACATTCGTGGTTTTGGTCACGTCAAACATGCGCACTATGTTGACGCCAAAAAACGCTGGGATGAATTGCTGGCAGAGTTCAAAAACCCAACAAAGGGTGCCAAAGAAATCCGAATTCGTCAGGCGGCTTAACCAAGGAATCAATGTGCATATTGCGTTCTGGTCAAGTTTTGACCAGAACGTATTTTGTTGTTGCTGTGAACCGATGTTGATTCAAATTTGATCAATTGAACCGGGGAAGGGAAACGGCAATGAAAAAGCAACTCATCAATATTTCAGCCATGCAATCCGCCAAGGTATTGGCGGTCATGTATTTTCTTTTGTCGATCCCGTTTGTGGTGTTAATCATGGTGCCGATGGCATTTTCTCCGCAGCCCGGACCACCTGTCGTTCTTTTGATTGTCATGCCGATTTTGTACGGCGTGTTTGGCTTTTTATTTACCTGGTTTGCGGCGTGGCTGTATAACAATGTGGCGGCGAAGTTGGGTGGCATTGAAGTGACCTTCAAAGATGCTTCGGCAGACTGAAAAATAAATCGCGGTACAAAGTTATGGCTGCTGTCAGCGCTATGCGCTTTGTTTTGTATCCTATCTGTTTCGATGCTAATTGAGTTACCGATCTGGATTGGAAACGTAATCTTTGGTGGTGCTGCAATTGTCATCCTTGCGTCTGTCATTCAAACGTGGCGATATATTATTTCCACTAGCCGTAATAGGAAAAATTAGGGTCGCGACCAGGTTTCGATTGTCTGTATTGAAAACGCCAGCACGGTGGCGCTTCACTAGGGTTTTTCGCCTGAAAGCGCCCGTCAATAGGCGACTTTATATTTTCAATTTCACTTGAGATAACGTAAGTCACAGCCGTGATGCGCGCGTGTTGCACGTCTACCGCAATGCACCAACCGCGATCATGCGACTGGCTACACGGCCATCAAACCTGCGTCCGCTCCAAAAACTCGTCCGACGTTTCGTGTTTTTCCATGCCGATGATGTCGTCGAGATTCGGGTTCGTTTGATGATTAACGTGGTTCCAATACATGATGATCATCATCAGTCCGGCGACGATAATCGATGCCGACGAAGGGGGTGCCATCGGAATGGGAATCCATTCCCTGAGACGCAGGGTGGCGAAAAACTTGCCGTGCTCAGGGATGGTTCCGCCTTTTAGAGTCTCTTCTGGTCGATCAGGTCGGCTCAAGTTCCTGGTTTACGTCCGTGAATTGCCAGATGCGGAAGTACTGCTGCTGGTCTATATCGGCGAATGCCCATGCCCTGGCTACATTTTCGGCGCTGAACCAGTCGGTGATCCCGCCAATATTCCGCAATGCTCGCATCGGTACATCGACAAAGCTTGACTCGCCGGGAAACAGTTGGGTGTCCGGAACAGCAAGGTTGACCGACCCGCCGGCGAGAGGAGTGGCAAAGGCCGTGGCCTCAACGATGACACGCGCATTGTTGAAAATGACGACTGGATTATTTACCGGTGACGGATCCGGCCCTTGGTTGGATACGCTGAAGCGCATTGTGAAATTCTCACCGACATTGATGTCGCTACCGGTCACGGCGACAAGGCGGTATGATAAACGTAGATCATTTTTGAAGCTGCGATACAAATCAACATTCGTTGCCATTTTGAATCTCCTTGAATTAGGACTCTATGTGGGAAATTGGTGATGCTCGCCCTCGCACTCCCAAAATTGCGATCGCGAATTTCAAAACTGGTTATTAGTTGACGGTTACAGGTCGGTCAGCTCTCGTGTTGTTTCTTTTCGGCAAGCGGCATTAGTGCGAGTACTTTCTACTCATGAAGGCTTACCCGTACTTGAGCAATCCTTAAATGATGCTTAAACGTTCTGAATCGAATAGGTCGACGAGGTTAGGCGACGTGCGCGGGAGCGGACACGGCAATTGTTTAACGTCAGACCGAGCGCATGACATTGGCGGTGGAGAAAACGACAAGTCGAAGCTGCCGTTTTGTTTACGACCGAGGTGGGGTTCAACAGGCAGAATTAACGTGAAAAAAAGCCTTGGCTGCCTCAGACTCCAATTAATTTTTCGAATTTGAGACACCAGGTCTGCAGCCCATCGCCACAGTTTTCCTTTGGGAATGGCCGTCAATAGGCAGATTCCAGGAGCTGATCACAGAGTGTGATAGCAGCAGCTGAGCGCGAGTGATTCGCGATTGTCGTCGCATCAGTCGTGCTGAAGCGACTATTGCGCGGCCTTAAACCTTCGGCCGCTCCAGAAATTCATCCGGCGTTTCGTGTTTTTCCATACCGATGATGTCATTGAGTGTAGGATTGTTGCGATGATTAACGTGGTTCCAATACATGATGGCGATCATCAACACAGCGACGATGGAGCTGAATATCACAATGATGATATTGATATGCAGACCAAAGGGCAGCATCACCGAATAGGCCGTGACCATCAATAAAATGTTGAGTTGCTCGTTAAAATTTTGCACGACAATCGAATGACCGGCCGACAGGAGCACGTGTCCACGACGTTGTAACAGGGCATTCATCAGCACCACAAAAAAGCCACCGGTCCGCGCGTGTTGCCATAGCTGATCTTTTGAATGTTTCCTTATGCTCGCTGCCGCACAGACCGGCGTGTGCGCAATCAATACAATTGACGCAACGTTGAGTATTGTGACTGTATCGGACCCGGAGTGACGTTGCCAATTTGTTGAAATAAGTTTGCCTTGGCCCTCAGTGCTGACCGGCCCTTGGATCACGTTTGTGGTCAAACCAAATGAAAGTGTCATATGAACGTTCCTAAGCGGCTTCTATCAATCATTGACTGGCGATCGCCTGCGTCAACAGCGTCAATGGAGTCAACGCGAAAAATGCCGTCTGCAGACAGGCCGGTGACGAAAATTCGTATGCATAAGAAACAGTCACAATCACAGACGACGATGGATGATATGTCGCACCAATTGGGATAGGCCGGCGCATAGGTTTTTCAGTTGTATGACAAAAAACTGTGACGAAAAACGTGGCGATGTGTAGGAACCAGCAAGCAGACCGACATTCGGCAGCTGCCTTGAAATTGGCTTCGGAAAACGTGATTTTGACGAGGCCTGTGGGCATATTGCAAGGCTCCGACATGCGTTTGGCCACGCCGGCGAGCGCCAACACCGCCAACACATCTGCCCGCATGGTGCTTGCCTAGGTGTTTGCGTAGGCGCTGGTCACGTCTGTTTCGAATCTTCTTTTTTTTCGATGTGCCCGCCAAATTGTTCGCGCATCGCAGACAACATCCGATTGGCAAAATCCGCACCATCGCGCGAACTAAAGCGTTCGAATAGTGCAGCACTCAGAACAGGAACGGGTACACCTTCGTCGATGGCAGCTTCGATCGTCCACCGACCTTCGCCGGAATCCGATACGCGACCGGCGTAACTTTTCAGGTCGGGACTGTCATAAAGCGAGGCTGCGGTGAGGTCCAGCAACCACGAGCCGATCACACTACCCCTGCGCCACACCTCCGCTATTTCTGGCAGGGCGAAATCGTATTGGTAGTTTTCGGGATTTCGCAAAGGGGATGTTTCGGCGTCTGCATCGCGTGAGCGCTTGCCCGCATTGGCGTTGCGCAGGACATTGAACCCTTCGGCATAGGCTGCCATCAGGCCATATTCAATCCCGTTATGGACCATCTTTACGAAATGGCCCGCGCCGGCCGGTCCACAATGCAGGTAACCTTGCTCGACTGGCCGGGGTGCGCCTTTTCTGCCGGGGGTGCGCGTTGCTGCCACGACACCAGGCGCGATGCTTTTAAAAATCGGATCAAGATGTTTGATCACCGGAACCTCTCCGCCAATCATCAGGCAGAAACCACGCTCCAGTCCGAATACCCCGCCGCTGGTACCGCAATCCACGTAATGGATGCCCTTTGGTTTGAGCGCCTTTACTCGTGCGAGGTCGTCGCGGTAATAGCTGTTGCCGCCATCGATGATGATGTCGCCCGCATCCATGCATGCAGCCAGCTCATCAACAGTTTTGCCTGTCACGCCGGCGGGAACCATCACCCAAGCCACGCGTGGTTTCTCCAGCTTTGAGATCATGTCCTCGATGGAGGAGGCCCCCTTGATGCGATCACCGACGATCTTTTTTACGGCTGCCGGGTTCACGTCATAAACCACGCATTGGTGTCCATCTTTGCTCAAGCGCCGCACCAGGCTGGCACCCATGCGACCTAATCCGATCATGCCTAGCTGCATATTCACCTTTCTCATTGAGATAGTAAGCCCTGTATCTTCACTTCTACCGAGTGTTGTTGATGGTCGTCAATCAGAAGAATAGCCGGGCCGGGTTGCTCGATACCGTCGATTGTCAGTGTCGTACCAAGCATGACCCCTTGAACTTGCACTGATTAGCCGACCATCTTGCGGCAAGCCTCGACACAACGCGACACGCCGCGGCGCAGCGCATGCAGTGATCCATGTCCAGTGATCCATGTCCAGTGATCCATGTCATGCGCGCCGATCTCGTCAAGTGGGTCAATCTCGTCGGAGAGCGGTACGAAGATGGATTGAGAAGACTGGAGAGTGGATTGCAAAGAAAGGCAGCCTGAGACGCCGTTTTTTGACACTTGCGCACGCTGCAATCAGGTGCCAGTCCGACCCTTGCTTGTTCTTTCCACGGGGCGTTTCGATTGACGCGGTGCATGCACAGGCACAACCTCGCGAACTTTGTCACGACCTGCGGTCGCATCGGTCTGCGCGTGCAACGGGAACTGCTGCGGGCCCAGAGGCCGGGGAGGCGACTGCGGCTTGGTGGGGTTATCTGGCTGTTTCATGAGGGTTCCAGGTTTGATGGCTAGTGGCTCTAACTTGGCTACGAGGGCTTCGAGATTTCTGAAAGTGCCTGGGCTGCCGGCTTGATTTCCGAACTCTCGACGGCAAAGTCGCCTAGCGCCACAATGCCTACCAGACGCTTTTCTCTATCAACGACCGGCAATCGCCGCACTTGTCGCTCGCTCATGATCTTGGCGGCGTGTTCGACCGAATCGTCCTCGTAGGCCCAGGCGACGCCTTCCGACATCACATCACGAACCTTGGTGGTGGTGTCCTTGCCCTCGGCGACGGCACGTATCGCGATGTCGCGATCCGAGATCGTTCCAATCATGCGGTCGTCCTCACCGACCGGCATCATTCCGAAGTCCCCATCGCGCATTTCCTTGGCGGCGTCACGGATGCTCATATTGGGACTGACGACCTTCACGTCGCGGCTCATCAGGTCTTTCAGCTGTTGCATGTTCATTCTCCTTGTGTCAAATCTTCATGATTGAAGCGCTTTTCTTGCGCGGTGCTCAGGCGCGGTCGCGCAGTTCCTTCACACCCGCAAGCTCGGCGCAATGATCGCAGCAGAACATCCGCAAGTTCTTCTCCAGGCCGTGGCCGATGATGCGCACACCGCAATTCGCGCAGGTGGGCGCGAGCATGTGAATTGCGCATTCAAAGCTGTCGAACGTATAGGTCTTGCCTTCCGCCAGAATCTGAAAGGATTTGTCGTAGTCATTGCCGCACGCATCGCATTTCGCCATGATGAATTCCTTTGAACAGCTGCCTGTTGCTGTCAGGATCATGTTCCTGGGGCGGTTCGCTGTCTGTGCGATGGCCCACCGAGTGGACAGCAATGGTTCGCGCTCCTGGCACGTGCATCACATCAGTGCGATCAGCGGCAGGACGCAGAACCAGAGAATAAAAGTGAGTGCCAGAACGATGGTGCTGTCGATGCGTTCGGGCATCTCTGCTACCGTGAACATGCGCAGGCGTCGCCACAGCCAAACGGCATGAACGGTGCCGAAGGCGGCGCTCCAGCCGAGCAACGACGCCATTTCCGGTCGCGTCAATGACAGCAGCGCGGCGACGGCCGGTGCGGCGACGGTCGCCATCATCGCCAGACGCGCGCTATTGCGTTTGCCGAGGATGACCACGAGTGTGCGCTTGTTCGCAGCTTGATCGGCCTCGCGGTCGGGACAGCCCGCGAGCAGGATCGATGGCAAAATCGAAACGCCCAACGGCAACGCCAGCAGCCACGGCAGACTGTCCGCCCAGGCGCCACCCTGCGCCACGTAGCCCGCCATGATGGCGCCAGCGCTGTGCG
>JAYTBF010000090.1:0-5286 GCA_043737175.1 Burkholderiales bacterium | reverse complement strand
GTGACTTGATCACCGGCAATTGGAATCACCGCGGTATAACGAATCGCCCCACCGGTAAAAATGGCAATGTCGGTGGTGCCACCACCAATATCGACCAGACAAACTCCCAGGTCTTTTTCGTCCGGTGACAACACGGCAATTGCCGAGGCCAAAGGTTGCAATACCAAGTCACGCGGCTCGAGCCCGCAGCGGCGCACACATTTCATGATGTTTTGTGCGGCGCTAACCGCACCGGTGACGATATGGACTTTCACTTCCAGTCGCACACCACTCATGCCCACCGGCTCACGCACGTCCTCTTGGCCGTCAACAATAAATTCCTGATTCAGAATGTGCAGAATCTGCTGATCCATCGGGATGTTGACTGCTCGCGCCGTTTCGATCACCCGATCAACATCAAACTGCGTGACTTCACGATCTTTGATGGCGACCATGCCGTGCGAATTAAAACTTTTGATATGTGAACCGGCGATACCGGTAATCACGTCGCGGATTTTCACGTCCGCCATGAGTTCGGCCTCTTCCAGCGCGCGCTGAATTCCCGCCACCGTTGCCTCGATATTCACCACCACGCCTTTTTTCAGGCCGCGCGACGGGTGCTGACCAATACCCAGCACCTCAAGGCTGCCTTCCGCCGTGATTTCAGAAACAATCGCGACAATCTTTGAGGTGCCAATGTCGAGGGCGACCAACAAATTCTTTGTTTCGCGGTTCATGTTTATTCCCATCGTCTTAAACCCCGGTCCTGAATGAGCTGGTGGATTTCTTGCGTTCAAATTTGTCCGCAACCTTGCCCGCTGGCTTGGCCGCTTCGTCACCACGAATTGCAAATCCGCCCTGATAGCGCAAATCAACTTCGGCATGGGCACGCTGCAATCCGGCAACCTGCGGATAGGCTTGAATAAACCGCTGCAATCGCCGCTCGCTTTCAACGCGCCCGAGTAGCAGCTGACTGCCGTTGTCCAAACTAATTTGCCAGGCACGACGCGCGGTTAAAGTGAGTGTTTTTGGTGCGCGTCCAATCGTCCCGAGCGGCGTCAAGATCTCTGCATATTTTTCAAGCATTTCCGCGGTAGCGCCTTCAGGACCATGCAGTTGTGGCAACAACAACTTGCGCTCATCGCTGATCTCGGCGCGAAATACTTCGCCGTAACTGTTGACCAACTTGCTTTGAAGTGTTGTTTCGGTTTCGCCTACCGGTAATTTCGGTTCATTTATTCCACTCCAGGCTGCGGTCGGTTTATGTTCCTCAATCGCCACCACAATGGTTGATGGAAACTGGCGTCGCACATTGGCATCACGCACCCAGGCAATTTGTTTCATGCCGTCTTTAAGCGCCGCCAAATCCAGCTGCAACATCAATGCACCGCGAGTTTGGAGCGCGTCGGCGACACGTTTTAAATTGTCGCCGTCGATTTCCATCAACGGCGCACCGGTTGCGCTGACAAAGACCACCTGTCGCACCGGCAACATTTTTGCCACATTCGGCACCAACCCCAGTCCGATCCACACCGCACCCGCCGCCACCACCATTGCCAGCACGGCCGCACTCAACACCACCAAACGCCGCGAATGGATGGGTGTCGATTGCTGCGGCGATGACATCGCCGCACGCACCGGTCTGGTTGGACGGGTGGTCGCCATTATTGGTCGAGCCTCGCGAGTTCCAAGATACGCACGCATAAATCCGGATAACTCATGCCCATCGCGCGGGCGGCCATCGGCACCAGCGAATGGCTGGTCATGCCCGGCGAGGTATTGACTTCGAGAAACGAGTAGTGACCATCGGCACGTAACATCAGATCCGCGCGGCCCCAGCCAAAACAGCCGAGCACACGAAACGCCTTCAAGGTCATTGCGCGAATCTCGTCCTCAAGTTCAGCGCGAATACCAGACGGACAGTGGTAACGAACAACGTCGGTGAAGTACTTGTTTGCGTAGTCGTATTTGCCTTCAGGTGCTTCAATGCGAATCAACGGCAGGGCCTGATCGCCAATGACGGTGGCGGTCAGCTCCTGTCCCTCGACAAATTCCTCGGCAATCACCAAAGGATCGAGTTTGTAGGCGAGATCAAATGCTGCCGGCAAATCCACCGCAGTCAGCACCTTTGTGACACCGATGCTCGACCCCTCACGCGCCGGCTTGACGATCAACGGCAATCCAAGATCGTCGAGCACACGCTTAAAATCGGACTGCGGTGTCAACAGGTGGTAACGCGGCGTCGGGATACCGGCGGCCTGCCAGATGAGTTTGGTGCGCCACTTGTCCATGGCGAGTGCGCTGGCCATGACACCGGAGCCGGTGTAGGGAATCTTCAACGTTTCCAGCACGCCTTGCACGGTGCCGTCTTCGCCAAAACGACCGTGCAGCGCAATGAACACGCGATCGAATGTCTCCTTCCGCAAGTCGAATAACGACTGCATCGCCGGATCAAAGGCGTGCGCATCAACACCCTTTTCGCGCAACGCGGCCAACACGCCGTTGCCGGATAACAAGGAAATCTCCCGCTCAGATGAAGATCCGCCCATTAATACCGCAACCTTGCCGAATTTTTTTACGTCCGTTTTTAGGTCAACACTCACGCCGCTACTCCATAAATTTTTACTTCCTGAATCAATTCCACCCCGGTCTTTTCACGTACGGTGTTTTTCATATGGGTGATGAGGTCTTCAATGTCGGCTGCGCTGGCATGGCCAATATTGATGATGAAATTAGCGTGTTTGGTTGACACCTGCGCACCACCAATCGTGAAGCCTTTTAAGCCACATGACTCAATCAGCCGCGCGGCAAAATCGCCGGGAGGATTGCGAAAAGTTGAACCGGCGTTGGGTTTATCGAGCGGTTGCGCCGCCATGCGTTTTGCCAACAGCGCCTTAATCTCGGCTTGTGCGGACTCGGCTTCACCGGTACAAAAACGAAAACGTGCCGAGACAAAAAATTCTTCGCCGGGCACCTTCATTGCCACATGTCGATAACCAATTTCAAAGTCTGCCGCTGTGCGTGTGTGTAGTTCACCGGCGCGATTGACGGTGACACAATCCACAACCTGCTGCCAGGTCTCGGTGCCATAACAGCCGGCATTCATCGCCAAGGCACCACCAACGGTGCCCGGCACACCCGCCAGCCACGCGGCACCAGCCAGATTATTTTTTGCGGCGAATTTCGCCACGTGTGGTGAGGCGGCGCCGGCACCGGCAATCACCACCTGTGTGTCGCTGCCGTCGAGTGTGATGCCCCCCAGCAGCGGTGTGGTCAAAATGACCGTTCCAGAAAAGCCGCCATCACGAACCAACAAATTGCTGCCCAAGCCAACAAATAGAATCGGCTCATCAACCGAAACGGTCGGCAAAAATCCGCGCAAGTCATCCAAATCTGCCGGTTTGAAAAATTTCGCCGCCGCCCCGCCCGCCCGCCAGGAGACATGACGCGACATCGGCTCATTGACTGATCGTGTGCCACGAACGTCTGTTTGCTTCGGCATCAAAGAATTTTGTTCACTCATATTCATGTCGGCATCTTCATTCACCGCCCGCCAGCACACTGCCGGTGGCCAGCGCCGGCGCCACACCACCGACTGAGCCGGCGCCCATGGTGATGACCACATCACCCGCTTGCACGTGCGCACGAATGGCCTCGGGAATTTCTGCTGGCGTTTCGACAAAATGCGGTTCTATTTTTCCAGCGACCCGCATGGCGCGCATCAGTGCGCGTCCATCCGCCGCCACAATCGGTGGTTCACCGGCCGGATAAACATCGGCCAAAACGACCACATCGGCGGTGGACATGACCTTTACAAAGTCCTCGAACAAATCACGTGTACGGGTATAACGATGCGGCTGAAACGCCAATAAAATCCGCCGTCCCGGGAATGCACCGCGCGCCGCCGCCAACACCGCCGCCATCTCAGCAGGGTGATGGCCGTAATCGTCAATCAAGGTAAACGTACCGCCCTTTTCATCCGGGCAGGCAATTTCACCGTAGTTCTGAAAGCGCCGGCCGACACCGCCAAATGTCGACAAGGCCTGGGCAATGATTGAATCGTTGATGCCGATTTCACGTGCAATCGCAATCACCGACAAGGCGTTGAGCACGTTGTGAATCCCGGCGAGATTCAACTCACAGTCCAATACTTTTTTATCGCGCGCGGAAGTGGCCGTGAAGTGCATACGGCCGGCCGCGGCCACCACATTGACCGCGCGCAAATCGGCATCCGGATGGAACCCGTAGGTGCGCACCGGCTTGGTGATGAGCGGAATAATTTCACGAATATTGGCATCATCAATACAAACCACCGCCAGCCCGTAAAAAGGTAGATGCTCAAGGAAAGCCACAAACGCCGATTTCAATTTTGCAAAATCATGCTCATACGTTTCCATGTGGTCTTGGTCAATATTCGTGACCACGGCCATGATCGGCTGCAAGTACAAAAACGAGGCATCGGATTCATCGGCTTCGGCAACCAAATATTCACCGGCACCAAGTTTGGCGTTGCTGCCGATGGAATTGAGGCGGCCACCTATCACCACCGTGGGGTCGAGCCCGGCCTCGGCCAACACATGGGAAATGAGCGAGGTCGTGGTTGTTTTGCCATGGGTTCCGGCAATGGCAATGCCCTGCTTGAATCGCATCAGTTCGGCCAACATCATCGCGCGTGGCACCACCGGTACATGCGCGGCCTTGGCGGCAACCACTTCGGGATTGTCCGCCTTGACCGCACTGGATGTGACCACCACATCGGCACCGGCAATGTTGCCGGCGGCGTGACCCAACATCACCGTGGCACCAAGCGACTTCAATCGTTTGACGGCCGGGTTTGCGGACAAATCGGAACCACTTACGGCATAGCCAAGATTCAACAACACTTCGGCGATGCCGGACATGCCGGATCCGCCAATACCAATAAAGTGGAGGCGTTTAACTTTTTGTTTCATACAGCCCACCTACGACGATCCGGCATTGGCGGCGGCACAACTTGTGCCGAGCCGCCCACCCGCAAGCGCAGCGCGATTGCGTTCAACACCGCAATAAAGTGGAGGCATTTGATTTTTTGTGTCATACGCCCGCCAATTCTTGACAAACGTTGGCGCAAGCGCGGGTCGCATTCGGCTTCCCCAAGGAACGGGCAACCGTTGCCATCGCCAATGCTTTTTCACGCGTCATCATGACCATTTTTTCTGCCAGCATGGCTGCGGTCTCGACCTTCTGATCGATCAGAATGCCGGCGTCCTGATCGGCGAGAAAACGGGCGTTGGCCAATTGTTCTTCGGCAACAAACCATGGCAGCGG
>JAYTBF010000089.1:0-5291 GCA_043737175.1 Burkholderiales bacterium | reverse complement strand
TGTTGAAATTGGTCTGCCCGGTGAAATTTGCTTGAAGGGTCCGCAGATGATGCGCGGCTATTGGCAACAACCCGAAGAAACGACCAAAGCCATGACCCGGGATGGTTTTTTTAAAACCGGTGATATCGGTGTCATGCTGCCCAATGGACACGTCAAAATTGTCGATCGCAAAAAGGACATGATTTTGGTATCCGGATTTAATGTGTTTCCAAACGAAATTGAAAACATTGTTTCATCGTGTCCGGGTGTCCTCGAATGCGCGGCGATCGGGGTGCCGGATGAAAAAGTCGGCGAGGCGGTTAAACTTTTTGTAGTACGAAGCGATCCCGCCTTAACCGAGGAAACGGTGCGAAGTTATTGCCGCGAACATCTCACCGCCTACAAAAATCCGAAATACGTGGTGTTTCGCGATAGCCTGCCCAAGACCAACGTCGGCAAAATATTACGGCGCGAATTACGGGATGAATAAGCGCCGACCCCGACAATGAATCACCAATAACAACGGGCGTTTCCAGCAATATTTGCCGCAAACAGCGCGCCAATAAACGATTTTTACAAATCAAAAAGCCCTGATGCGGGTTTCACATCAGGGCTTTGTTTGATTTACGAACTTGGCTATTTTTGCGCGCCAACGTCTTTTAAACCTTCCAACTTGTTGAGATTCAGGCCATTGACCGCCGACCTCAATTGCCCCAGATCGACGCCCCGCCCTTCGGCGCTGACGATAAATCGATCACCGAGTAGCACCATGTATTCATTTTTACCGCCTTGTTTGGATGACTTTTCGTGCACGGTTCGATTGCCCACTTTATGGGTTTTTTCCGAGCCATGTTTATCCTCTTTTTCACTCATGACACCTGCCCAACCCGCCAATCCCATCAAACCGCTGGCTCCACCCGTGTCGGTGATTTCCAGCGTAACGGTCTTGGCTGCGCCGTCACCAAAGGTCGCCTCGGTCTTGGCAATTTTCAAACCCGCCATGCCGGTTGATTCCGATTCACTGCTGATTTTTGCGAGTCCCGCGAACGATTCTGGAATAAATGGCTTTAATTGATCGAGTGGAATAGGGTCAACCTTTTTACCGCCGCCCATTAATGTGCCCAACATCGCCGCGGCCGCATCGGTCTGCGCCTTTTGGTCGCCACTCTTTTGTGCAGCTTCCATTGCCTTGCCACTTTCTTCCATCTTTTTGCCAAAGGCATCGAGTTTGCCGAGCGGGCTGTCTTTGTCAAACGTCAAGTTGCCATCCGGCAGGTGGTGCGCCCCGCCGCGATGCATGGCGGACATATGCCCCGCTCCAAAAATTCCCGCGGCAATCAAACCCATCAATACCGACAACACAATGGCACAAACAACCACCACCACCGTGTAACCAATTGATTTGTCCGGCGGATTTTTCATCAATACCGGCAAGCCAATTAACAACAAATACAGCCCATACAATGAAAGCAATACGGCCAGCAGTGTTCCAACCCATGGCAGGATTTGGAAAACACCGGCCAACCAAGCCGGTGTATAGGAATAAACCGCCACCTTTAGTGCTTGAGCACTGTCTTTTTGTCCGCTAAAACTAGGTGCCAGCGCATTGATAATGAGCGACAAAATAAATACGCCCACCACTGCCATCACCAAAGTAAACACCGCCAGGCCCGCGCCCATTAACAACGGTGTTTTATAGGTGCCGCCAATAAACGGCAGGGTGTGGCCAATCAACGAACTACTGACAAAACCAAAAACAGCGCCGATGGCGGCCAGTGGCAACACATATCCGCTCAACAGCGTACTGGTTGAGGTGGATTCACCGGCAATCACCGGCCATTCGGTTTTCGGCGTCAAACAAATATTTTTGATACGATCAATCATGCTCATGGCACGTTCCCTTTTTGACAAAATGTTTAAAGAGGACAATGTGCTGTCCGTATTTTGTTTTTATTGGTTTAGATCAAGCGATGTTGCGAGTGAGCCAAGGCTGATATTACCAGCACAGCAGATTCCAGTACTCCCTGGCTGAGCGCAATCATGGTATTGCCGATGGGAAATAAAACCACGACGGATTAATGTGGCAACAACGTCTAACCACCTTGTGCGGGCGTCTGTGCCGGTTGCAAATCGTGCCAGCACCTCAGTCCTTGCCGCTGGCCTGGTCAAAACGGGGTTGCATCGCGGCCAAATGGCAACGGCAATTATTTTGTCGGCAAAAATTTCACGGGGTCGACTGGTTTGCCTTGTTTGCGAATTTCGAAATGTAATTTGACGCTGTCGGTATCAGAGTTGCCCATTTCCGCAATTTTCTGACCCTGCTTAACCTGCAAGCCCTCGGCGACGACTATTTTGTCGTTGTGGGCGTAGGCCGACACCCAATGCGACCCATGTTTGATAATCACCAGGCGACCATAACCACGGATGCCCGCTCCTGTATGAATGACCACGCCGTTGGCAGCTGCATGAATGGCGGTGCCGCGGCTGCCGGCAATATCTATGCCCTTGTTCTGCTCGGTAAATTGACTCACAAGTGGACCCTTTACCGGCCACGCCCAATCCACCCCTTCGCTCATTACCGGTTCGACTACCGCTGCCACCACAGGGGACGACGGCGTGACAGCGCCTGAAGCGGGCGCTGGTGGCATCGCTGGAACCACAATCGCGCCGGCTTCTTGTTCCAATTTAGCCAACGATTGATCCGAGTAGGCAACCTTACCCGCCTTCGGTTCAATTTTTAGAATTGCCGAATTTTGCAACGGTCGTTCACTTGATGCGGACGGCATCGGCGTAATCGTCAATGGCGTCACCACCGGTTCGGAAGGTTTGGGCAGGGCTGACGCCAGACCAATCGTCGGTGGCGACAACCGCAACACTGCACCAACCTTTATCACGTTCAGGTTCTCAATATTGTTCCAAATCGCCAGCTCTCGGTAGTCAAGGTTATTCTGGAAAGCAATGGCGTACAAGGTTTCGCCCTTTTGCACGGTATGGGTTTTTCCCTCGTCTACTGTTGCCACCACCGGCTTGAGCGGCGGCGTGGGTTGCAGCGGTTGCGATTCAAGGGGCGGCGTTGCCGGTCGGCGATCGACAACCGGCGCAGGCGTTTTTGAGGCGCACGCGCTGAGCAACAACATCAGCACCAACACGGAAAAAAGATTCACACGATTCAACATAGTAGACCCGTTAAACAACTAAACAATGCCGGGAACGAGCGGCACAAAGCGCACGTTATGGACAATTTTCTGCACAAATTCGTTCTCGTTGCGATCAATCACATAAAGCTGCTGCGCATCAACACCAACCGGCAAAATCAGGCGTCCACCCACCGCCAATTGTGCGGTCAATTCCTGTGGCACATGCGACGCGGCAGCGGTCATGATAATACCGTCATACGGACCGGCGTCGGCATAACCAAAATGTCCGTCCGCGTGTTTAAAAATCACATTGTAATAGCGTAGGTCGCGCAGGGTCCGACGCGCTTTATCCATTAACGGTGCGATGCGTTCAACCGTATAGACATCTTTGGCGAGTTTTCCCAGTATGGCCGTTTGATAACCGCAACCGGTACCAATTTCCAACACTTTCTTGGGCATGCCTTTTTCACACAATAACTCGCTCATGATGGCGACGATTTCTGGCGTGGAAATGGTTTGACCAAATCCAATCGGCAGCGCTTTATCCAGCTCATACGCGCGCTCTTGCAACGCTTCCTCAACAAACACATGCCGCGGTACCTCCGCCATCACCGCCAACACACGTTCATTTTTGATGCCGCGTGCACGCAGCCCGTCAATCATCCGGTCGCGGGTTCGAACCGAAGTCATGCCGCTCCCGGAAAACTTTTTGACTCCGGTCACTTCTGTAACATCCAGTCCGCGATCGATTTCATTTGTTGATAATTGGTCAAATCAACCTGCAGCGGTGTGATTGAAACCCGGTTGTTTTCGGTTGCATAAAAATCAGTCCCCGGCCCGGCATCCGCCGCTGCGCCCGCTGCACCAATCCAGTACATGGTTTCGCCGCGTGGGTTGGTCGATTTTACTGCCGGTTCGGCTTTGTGACGTTTGCCTAATCTGGTCACTTCAAAGCCCTGGATTTCCGCCTGCGAAATATTCGGCACATTGACGTTTAACAAGGTTGGTACGGCGATCGGGTTGGCTTGGTGGCGTTTCACCAACTCTGCCGCCACCCACGCTGCCGTTTCAAAGTATTTTGAGTCCCTGGCAACCATCGACACTGCGATCGACGGAATGCCCAGCAAGAACCCTTCGGTTGCGGCTGCCACGGTACCCGAATAAATCGTGTCGTCGCCCATATTGGAGCCGTGATTGATTCCCGAAACCACCATATCCGGAACAAAGTCCAACATACCGGTGACCGCCATATGCACACAGTCGGTCGGGGTACCATTTAAAAAGAAAAAACCATTTGCCGCACGCCGCAGTGACATGGGGCGATCCAGCGTTAACGAGTTGGAGGCGCCACTTTTATCACGTTCCGGCGCCACCACGGTGATGGTTGCCAGCGTTGAAAGTGCCTCATACAGCGCCGCCAAACCGGGCGCAAAATAACCATCATCATTGGAGAGAAGAATGTGCATTGTTAATCTTTAAGTTAGCTTGAAATTATGCCACGCAGGGTGGAGTGAGCCACATAACAAATTATCAGCAGGCGAATTGTCGCCAATTTTATTCGGGTATAAAAACAAAAAGCCCAGTACTGATGTACTGGGCTTTTGTTTATAAGGGTCTTGGCGATGACCTACTTTCGCACGGGTATACCGCACTATCATCGGCGCTACGTCGTTTCACGGTCCTGTTCGGGATGGGAAGGGGTGGGGCCAACGCGCTATTGTCGCCAAGAATTCGGGGTGTTGCTCGTTCACAGGTCTGCTTTCGCATCGCCTTTGGTGTGAACGCTCAACCGCATTCGTAGAAGAAGTAAAAACAGTCAATTATTGATTGACGATCAAATTGTATTGCGTTGCAAGTCCTACAACCACCCAATCGTATTGATTTCACGATCCGGTATTTAAGGTTATAGAGTCAAGCCTTACGGGCAATTAGTACACCTTAGCTTAACGCATTACTGCGCTTCCACACGGTGCCTATCAACGTCCTGGTCTCGAACGACCCTTCAAGGAGGTTAAACCTCCGGGAAATCTCATCTTCAGGCAAGTTTCCCGCTTAGATGCTTTCAGCGGTTATCTCTTCCGTACTTAGCTACCCTGCGATGCTTCTGGCGAAACAACAGGTACACCAGCGGTACGTCCACTCCGGTCCTCTCGTACTAGGAGCAGCCCCCGTCAA
>JAYTBF010000088.1:0-5298 GCA_043737175.1 Burkholderiales bacterium | reverse complement strand
CCATTTCTGGATAATCGACCCAAAATCATCATTTCAGACGCATATGCCATTGGAATCACGCTAACCCTTTCAGACGCATATGCCGTTGGAAGAGGCTGGCACTAGCGGCCGAATAGGATTTTTTATATAATGTTGTTTCCGAGGAGCGCTGCGATTCATTCTTGAAGTGAACCAGGCTCGGAACAGATTTCACGAACTGCGCTCGCAACTGAAAAGTTGCGGGCGCTTTTTTTTGCCCGTTTGTAATTAACGTGACTAATCCGTAACACCGGTGACACGAATTGTGATCTGTCCTTGCTTCCGGCATCGACCACATTGTTGTCAAAATTGAAAACTGAATGAGGTATATATGAATGCAATTTTAAAAACACCCAACACCAACGACTTTGTTGTTGCCGACCTAAAACTGGCCGACTGGGGCAACAAGGAAATTAAGATCGCTGAAATCGAAATGCCGGGTTTGATGGCCATTCGCGAAGAATTTTCGCTGACCCGCCCGCTCAAAGGCGCGCGTATCACCGGCTCGTTGCATATGACCATCCAGACCGCAGTTTTGATCCAGACCTTGGAAGCCCTTGGCGCGCAGGTGCGTTGGGCATCGTGCAATATTTTTTCAACCCAGGACCACGCCGCCGCCGCGATTGCCGCCAGCGGTACGCCGGTATTTGCCGTAAAAGGTGAAAGCCTGGAAGATTATTGGGATTACACCCATCGTATTTTTGAATGGACCGACGGTGGTTTTTCAAACATGATTCTTGACGACGGCGGCGACGCCACTTTGCTACTGCATATCGGCACGCGCGCAGAAACTGATGCATCGGTGATCGCCAATCCGGGTTCGGACGAAGAGCGGATTTTGTATGCCTCAATCAAGGCAAAACTCGCCAAAGACCCGACCTGGTATTCGGTACGATTGAAAGAAATAAAAGGCGTTACGGAAGAAACCACCACCGGTGTGCATCGCTTGTACCAAATGCATAAAGACGGCAAGCTCGCCTTCCCGGCTATTAATGTCAACGACAGTGTCACCAAGTCCAAATTCGACAATCTGTATGGCTGCCGTGAATCTTTGGTCGATGCGATTAAGCGCGCAACCGACGTGATGATCGCCGGCAAAATCGCCGTGGTCGCCGGTTATGGTGACGTCGGCAAAGGTTCGGCCCAAGCGTTGCGTGCTTTGTCGGCGCAGGTATGGGTCACAGAAGTCGATCCGATTTGTGCGTTGCAGGCTGCGATGGAAGGTTATCGCGTCGTGACCATGGATTACGCCGCCGACAAAGCCGACATATTTGTCACGGCAACGGGTAACTATCACATCATTACCCATGCACATATGGCGAAGATGAAAAATCAAGCGATTGTTTGCAATATCGGTCATTTCGACAATGAGATCGATGTTGCCTCGATTGAAAAGGGTTGTAAGTGGGAAGAGATCAAGCCGCAGGTTGACCATGTGATTTTCCCGGACGGCAAACGCATCATTTTGCTGGCCAAGGGTCGTTTGGTGAATCTGGGTTGTGGCACCGGCCACCCGAGCTACGTGATGTCATCCTCGTTTGCCAACCAAACGATTGCGCAGATTGAGTTGTTTGCCAACACGGAAAAATATCCTGTTGGTGTTTACACGCTGCCGAAACACTTGGATGAAAAGGTTGCACGATTGCAACTCAAAACGCTGAATGCCCAGTTGACCGAGCTGACCGATGTGCAGGCCAATTACATTCATGTGTCCAAGCAGGGGCCGTACAAGCCGGATACCTATCGTTACTAGGTCGAAACAGGTTCAACTTGTGAGTCGCTGACTGCGCAATTTTCATCGCGTGGTTGGCGGCTGCAACGAAAGTAAAAAGTGGATACTGTCAAACAAAATTTATCGTTCGAATTTTTTCCGCCAAAAACCGCCGAGGGCGCGGAAAAATTGCGGACAGTGGTTGAGCAGTTGGGCCAACTCAACCCGGCGTTTTTTTCGGTCACCTTTGGTGCGGGTGGCTCCACCCAGGAAGGCACGTTTACGACGGCAAAAGATATTCGTGCCGGCGGTCAACATGCGGCACCACATGTGTCGTGCATCGGTTCGACGGCTGAAAGTATCCGGCAGGTGTTGCAGCAATATCGTGATTCCGGTTTTAAACAAATTGTCGCTTTGCGCGGGGATTTGCCGTCAGGAATGGCTAAAGCCGGCGAATTTAGGCACGCCGCAGACTTGGTTGCGTTTATTCGCGCCGAACACGGGTCGTATTTTCATGTTGATGTGGCGGCATACCCGGAATATCACCCGCAGTCGCGTCATGTTCACGACGACTTGAAAAACTTCAAGGCCAAAGTGGATGCGGGGGCCGACTCCGCCATTACCCAGTATTTTTTCAATGCCGACGCGTACTTTCATTTTGTTGATGAGGCGCGCGCCATGGGGCTGACGATTCCAATTGTTCCAGGCATCATGCCGATCGGTAATTTTTCGCAGTTGGCGCGTTTTTCCGACGCCTGTGGTGCAGAAATTCCACGTTGGATTCGCCGCAAAATGGAAAGCTACGGCGACGACAGTGCATCCATTAAAGCGTTTGGCCTGGATGTGGTCACCGACCTTTGCCAAACGATGATTGACAATGGTGCACCGGGATTACATTTTTACACCATGAATTCGGCCGGATTGACATCAACCATTTGCCATCGTCTCGGTTATTGATTGGTTACTAGCCCTCGATTGCGGGATGGCATAGCCTGCCGAAACGCCACGACGCTGCAGCTTATTGGTGAACATTGCATTACACTATTGAAAATACAATCATTTCCGGCGCGCAATATTTGGAGCACGATATGTTTTTGCGAAAACGGCGCAATCTAGGCTGGACGGTTGGTGCCACATTGATCACCGCGATTTTTGGCATTTTTATTTACGCGCAACAACTTTATGCGCAAGAATTGCTCTCCACTAACCGATCGACGGAATTGCGCGCGCAGCCGGATGACAGCGCATCGTCATTACAACCACTCGCCGCTCAATCCAAAGTGCAATTGTTGGAACGCAAGGGTGCGTGGAGCCGAGTCAAAACGGAATCACAAACCGGCTGGGTGCGCATGATGCATTTGCGCGGCGGCGCGGTATTGGAAGAACAGCCACAATCAGGTAGCGGCGGAAGTTTTATGTCCGGCGTCAACCGGCTATTGGGCGGAGATCGACAAACCAATACGCGGGCACAGAGTGCCACACTTGGCGTGCGCGGACTGTCACCCGAAGAGTTAAAAACGGCGACACCGAATCCGCAGCAACTGGCGGCATTAAAGTCATTCGCAGCGAATAAGCCCGAGGCAGAGCGTTTTGCCAAGGAAGTGCCGCTCAATAAAACAGATGCGCCTGATCCTGCCGAAACAGGTCGTGGAGGTCGTCGATGAAAATCACGCGTGTTTTTCTCATTGCACTTTTTAGCGGGCTTTCGCTGACGGCCAACGCCCAATTCGGCGGCTTTAATCTGAACAAACTGATCGACAAAACGGTGAAAGTCGTTGAAGCGCGGAAAGACATTACTGAGGCAGAAGAAATCAGCATGGGTGATGGCATCGCTGCGATGATTTTGGGCGCGTCGCCGCTACATTCCGATCAGAGCTTGCAGCGTTATGTGAATCGCGTCGGTCGATGGGTGGCGTCACAATCATCGCGCCCGGATTTGCCGTGGGCGTTTGGCGTGCTCGATACACCGACCGTGAACGCGTTTGCATTGCCAGGTGGCAAGGTATTTGTTTCGATTGGTTTGGTCAAACGGCTCGGCAATGAATCCGAACTTGCCGGCGTGTTGGCGCATGAAATTGCCCATGTCATGCAAAAACATCAGGTGCAGGCGATTCAATCTTCACGCACAGGCGCATTGGGTCAGGAAATTTTGCAAGAACAGGCATCGGAACGTATTGCTCGTACCAGCGCTGGTCAAAATGTGTTGACAGGCGCATTGTCTAACGCGGCTGCAGGTGAGGGCATAGCATTTCTCAAAAATGGATTTTTCCTTCGCCCGCTTGATAAAGCTCTTGAATACGAAGCGGATCGCATTGGCGCAACGCTTGCTGCCCGCGCCGGATATGATCCCTATGGCTTGGTATCGGCGATTCAGATTTTATCGGGACTGAAGTCGGAGGACTCGGGGGTGTCGCTGATGATGAGCACCCACCCCACGCCGAATGATCGTCTCGTGGAGCTGGAAAAATTTTCGTCCACATTGGATAAATATTCCACGCAACCGCAGGTCGAAAACCGCTTCGTTAAAGTCGTCGGCGCGATTAAATAGAAAAGTCTAAGGTGGGCGGGTGTTTCCGGGCAATATTGTCTGTTGACGCCCGTCTATATTCGATTTTTACTAAATGTCGGTCATTGCGATAAAGGTGGCAACCAGCGCCTCCAAGCCAGCCTGATCGTCGCCATCAAATCGGTTGATGCTGGGGCTGTCGATGTCAAAAACGCCGACCAGGCTGTTGTTGACAATAATCGGTAGAACAATTTCCGCATTCGACGCCGAATCGCAGGCAATGTGTCCTGGAAATTCATGGACATTGGGGACCAAAAACGTTTTTTTGTGAAATGCGCTGTTGCCGCAAACGCCGCGTGGTTGCGGGTAAACGGGAATCCGCACACAGGCCGGTTTACCTTGAAACGGGCCGAGTATCAGTGTGTCGTCGCGCAGCAAATAAAACCCAGCCCAATTTAAATCCGGCAACAAATTAAAAACCAATGCGGAAAAATTAGCCGCATTGGCGATGAAATCACGTTCACCACTCAACAATCCTGCCAATTGTTTGTTGAGGTCTGAATACAATTCGGCTTTGTTGTTGGCAACGACGGTTGAGGCGGTGAACATCGCATATTCCTGAAATAGATTTGCTGATATTTTACGCCGTCGTTGTACCGCTGTCAGCGTGAACAATCTATGGACGGCCAAATGGTAATTAAAAGTTCGCCATCTGAAAACACACCAACACCCGAGGACCCCATGGTCGTTGGGTGGTGGTGATCACCTTGCCGTGACCGTGCGGCTTATGTGGCATTGCCGCGAACACAAGGTGATTACTGCCCCGAGCCGGGCTTGGTTTGTTTGTCGTGCTTTTGCACGGCAATGCGTTTGCTCTGCACATTCTGCTGATGGGCAAGTTTGGCACGTTCTTTATCGGTGACCACGCCATCTGACTTGGCTTTGGCTGCGCTGGCGGCAACGTGTGCCTTATATCTTGCGAATTAGGTATTGTATATGCGGCGCGGCAGTCTGATGAGCCTTGAGGCTGGGCAATCAAGCCTGTGGGTCAGCGTATGACGCC